>NZ_JARXWD010000018.1:0-93089 GCF_029892765.1 Stenotrophomonas sp. 1278 | reverse complement strand
GGGCGGGGTTTCGTCGCCCCGGGGGGCCCCCCGGGGGGGGGGGTTCCCGGTTTTGGGGGGGGGGGGGGGGGGGGTGGACTGCGCAGGGGACGCTGCAAGTACATCCCTGTAAGCTCGGTCGCCGCATCCATGCGGCTCACGCCCCTGCGCAGCCCACCCGCCCGGCCACGGACAGTTTCCCGGGCGCCACGGGAAGATCAGAAGAGCGGGAGCAACAGTGGGTCGCTGCGCTCGATGGGTGCCGACTGTTGGTACGGCAATGCCAGTAGATCCACGCCATGCGTGGATGCTTTGCATTGGATCAACCGATGCTCGTGCGATCCCTGCCGTCACTCTTCGCGCGGTACAACGCGCGGTCGGCGCGCTGGTACAGCAGTGCCGGGGTGCGGTCGTCGCCGTCCAGTTCCACCAGGCCGGCGCTGAAGGTCACCCGCAGGCCGGGGATGCCGGCCCAGTCCGGGTGGTCATGGAACAGGCCACGCAGGCGCGCGCACAGCTGCGCCGCCTCCTCCAGCCGGGTGTCATTGAGCAGCAGCGCGAATTCTTCGCCGCCGGTGCGTGCCGGTAGATCCGAATCGCGGCTGGCGGCGGCGATCACCTGGGCCACTTCCACAAGTACCGCATCACCGATGCTGTGGCTGTGCTGGTCGTTGACGTCCTTGAAGTGGTCGATGTCCAGCACCACCAGGCATAGCGGATGGCCACTGCGCTGGGCGCGGGCGAAGTCGCGGGCCAGCGCCTCGTCGAAGCCGCGACGGTTGGCCAGCCGGGTCAGCGCGTCTTCGCGGGCCTGCCGTTCGAACGCCTCGGCCTGCCGCGCCAGGCGCTCGGCCAGCTCGGTCTTCTCCTGGTTCAGCGCCTGCAGGTGCACGGTCTGCGCCTGCAGGTCGAAGGTGGCCTCGTCCACGCGCCGTGCCAGGCGCAGGTTGCTGGCCTTGTACTGCTGCAGCAGGAAGCGGTACAGCGCCACCAGCGCGGACAGCAGCACCAGCCCGATCAGCGCCTGCACGCTGTGCCGCTGCCACCAGAATGGCTCGACGGTAAAGCTCCACACTGCTTCCTGATGCCCCCAACTGCCACCCGGGTGCGCGGCGGCCACATGCAGCGTGTAATCACCCGGCGGCAGGCCGACGAATTCCACGCTGCGCTGCGGGCCACGTTCCACCCAGCCGTTGTCCAGCCCTTCCAGCCGCGTGCGGTAGCGGATGCGGTCGGACATCAGGTAGCTCAGGCCCACGTAGCTCACCGCAAGCCGTCGCCCACCGGGAATCAGGTTGCGCTCGGGGCCCTCCCAGTGCACCGGCGCACCGTCGACCTGTACGTTCTCGATTGCCGCAGGCGGTGCCGGGCGTTCACGGAAACGCTGCAGCCGCTGCGGATCGACCGTGCTCAAGCCACCCGCGGTCACCACCCAGAACGTGCCGTCCTGGCGCAGGATCGCCGAGGGGCCGGAGCTGCCGTTGGCCTGCGCATTGGCCATGCCGTCGATCTCGTTGTAACGCTCCACCGTGACCCGCGGCGCGCGTCCGTCGGCCACGGCGTTGAGCGTGGCCATGTCGGTGCGCAGTACTCCGCGGTTGCTGCTGATCCACACGTTGCCCAGTCGGTCGGGCACCAGCTGGAATACCGCGTCCACCGGCATGCCCTGCTCCAGGCCCACCCGTGCCAGCGTCCCCGCCTGCCAGCGGTACAGCCCACGGTCACTGCTGATCCACATCGCATCGCCGATCTGGTGGAAGCCGAACACGCTGCGGCCACCGCCCAGCGGCGCCAGGTCGATCGACTGCACCTGGTCACCGCGCAGCACGCGGACGCCTTCAATGGTGCCGATCCACAGATTTCCCTGGTGATCGTGTTCCAGCGCGGTGGTCAGGCCTCCCGGCATGCCAGCAACGGTGGGCACGGTTACCTGGTCACCCTCGATGCGGACCACGCCCTTCTGCGTCCCCGCCCAGACCACGCCGTCAGGCGCGATGCTGATCGCACGGATGTTGCCGCCGGGCAAGCCATCGGCCGCCGCGTAGTTGTGGCGAAGCCGTCCATCGGCGTGCAAGCGGTAGATGCCGTCGCCGAAGGTGCCCACCCACAGATCGCCGCCGGCATCCTGCGCCAGGCTCAGCACCGAAGGCGCCTTGCCACCGCGGTTGTGCAGCGGTATCGCACGGAATCGACCGTCGCCGGTCTGCAGGTCCAGGCCACTGGCGCTGCCCACCCACAGGTGGCGGTCCCGGTCTTCGAGCACCGTGCGCACGTAGTCGCCGCTGAGGCCATCGCGTTCGGTGTAACTGCTGAACAGGGTTTCGCGCAGGCGGTACAGGCCGCCATTGGCACCCACCCAGATGCTGCCCTCGGCGTCTTCGCGCAGGCTGACCACGCGCCCGCCGGGCAGGTTCAGACCCGCCGGCAGGCGCTCCAGGCCATGTGCCGAGATGCGCAGCAGCCCTTGGTTCTCGGTGCCCAGCCACAGGTCGCCATGGCGGTCCTGCAGCATGGCGGTCAAATGCAGCTGGCCAGGCAGCCGGTGCACCAGCACCAGGCGATCATCCTCCACCCGGTACAGGCGCTCGCCCGCGACGATCCACAGCGTGCCATCGGGTGCGCGATAGGGCCACGACAGGCCCTTGTCCACGCCCCACGCTGCTGGCGCGCGCTGCAGTACGCCGGCGGTGTCGCGCAGCACCAGGCCGTCGAGGGTGCCGATCCAGACCCGGTCCTGCGCGTCGACCGCCATCTTGGTGAAACTCATCGCCAACGGCAGGTCCGGCGGCGGGCGCTGGTAGACGATGCCCTTGTCCGGGGTCAGATAGCCAATGCCCTTGCCCTCGTACAACAGCCACAGGCGCCCTTGGCTGTCCATCTGCATGGACTGGATCAGCACCTGCGGCGTATCCGGTTGATGTTCCCAGACCCGCCACTGGCCGTCGCTGCCGCGGTGGCTGACATTGCCGCGCGAATCGCTGATCCACAGACCGCCCTGCGGGTCGACCAGCAGCGCGCCGATGCCGTTGTCGCGCAGCCCCGGCCGGGTGCTGCGGTCGAACACGGTGAAATCCAGGCCGTTGTAGCGCACCAGGCCTTCCCAGGTGGCGAACCACAGGTGGCCTTCCGGGGTCTGCGCGATGTCGCGCAGCGAGTTGTGCGGCAGACCATTGCGCGAGGTCCACACGTCGATGGCGTAGTCGCGCAACGGCGGCGCGCCACTCTGCGCGGCCAGTGGCGTGGCAATCGCCAGCAGCAGCCACAGCACACCCACCTGCAGCAGGCGACCGATGTTCTCCGCGTGGCGCCCCGCCCGGCGCCTGCCCGCCCCCTGTCCGCCCATCAGCGCAGCGGCGGCGGCCAGCTGCGGATGCCGGTGGCGGCAGCAGACGCGAACAGGGACAGCCGCACCGCGCAGGGCGGCATGCCGGCAGGAACAGGCGGGCTCATCGGACGAAGAATGGGGAAGTACGCAGATGATAGGGCAAACCCTGTCACCGGCGTCACCGTGCCTGGGCAGCCCGGCGCAACCGGGCCGGGTCCGGGATCGATGCTGCTAGCGCGCCTCGGCGCTGGTCGACCACTGCACCACCGCTTCCAGCCCACCTTCGGGGCGGTTGCGCAACCACAGTCGGCCCCCGTCCTTCTCGGCCAGCGCGCGGGCGATGGTCAGGCCCAGGCCGGCACCGCCGGTCTCGCGCGAACGGGATGTCTCCACCCGCACGAACGGGTCGAACACCGCTTCCAGCTGGTCATCGGCCAGCCCGGGGCCATCATCGGCGATGACCACCGTGATCGTGCCCTCGCCGCGCTCGACCCGTACCCGGGCGCGTTGCGCGTACATCACCGCGTTGTCCACCAGGTTGGAGAACAAGCGATGCATCGCCAGCGGCCGCAGCATCAGCACCGCGCCGCTGCGGCCCTCAAAGACAACGTCGGCGCCGTCCTCGGCGGTGTCCTCGACGATGCTCCCCAGCAGTGAATCCAGGTCCAGCGCGGCGCGCTGTTCGGCACTCTCCGCACTCCGGGCCAGTTCCAGCCCCTCGCGTACCAGTGCCTGCATCGCAGCCAGGTCGCCGATCAGGCGCTCGCGCAGCGTCTCGTCGGTCACGTTTTCCAGGCGCAGGCGCAGCCGGGTCAGCGGCGTCTGCAGGTCGTGGGTGATCGCCGCCAGCATCTGCGTACGTTCGGCCAGGTGGCGCTGCAGCCGATGCTGCATGGCATTGAAGGCTTCAGCGGCGCGCTGCACTTCACGCGGCCCGCGCAGCGGCAAGGGTGCCCGCTGCAGGTCATCGCCCAGGTCCTCGGCGGCGGCCGCCAGCTCCTGCAGCGGCGCACTGGCCATGCGTGCAACCACGTAGGCCAGCACGGCAATGGCCAGTACCAGCAGGGTCAGGAACAGCGGGTCCACGGCGAGGATGCCGTTGTGCGCGATCGCCGGCGAATCCAGGGCGAGCTTCAGCAACGTGCCGTCGTTGAGCACCACGTCCACCGCCCGGCACTTGGGCGGGATGAAGGTGGGATCGCGTTCGTGTGGCGGCTTGCGGTGGCCCGGCGGCGGTGGCGGCAGCAGGTCCTGCAGCTTGGGAATGCACGAACGGAACGAGGCGAAGTGCACATGCGCCCGCGACACCGGGCCCGGGCGGTCTTCCAGTACTTCCATCAGCGCCTTGTCGGCCCGCCCGATGCGCGCGCCGGGCTGCAGTGCCCGCACGCTGGGGCCACCGATCTCCAGCAGGCGCTCGCGCAGCTCCGGGTTGCCGTCGAGCAGGTTGATGTAGCCCTGCAGTCGGTCGGCGATGCGGTTCAGGTTCTGCCGCTCGAATTCCTGCTGCCGCTTGGAACTGGCCAGCATGGTCGCACCGATCGCGGCCACGCTCATGCCCAGCAGCAGGATCACGAACAGCCGTCCGACCATCGAGGACAGGAAGTGGCGCAGGCGCTTCATCGCGGCTTATTCCAGGTTGACGGCCGAGGCCAGCACGTAGCCTTCGTTGCGCACGGTCTTGATCAGGCCATCGGGGCCACCATCATCGGCCAGCTTGTTGCGCAGCCGGCTGACCTGCAGGTCGATCGCCCGGTCCTGCGCTTCATAGTTGCGGCCGCTGCTGAGGGCCACCAGCTGCTCGCGCGAGAGCACCTTGTTGGCATGGGCGATGAACACCCGCAGCAGGCGGAATTCGGCGCCGGACAGCACCACCACGCGCCCGTCCGGGTCGACCAGGTGGCGATGCTCCAGGTCGAAGATCCAGCGTGAGAAACGCGCACGGCGCACCGCCAGCGGTTCCAGGTTGGCCGGCAGCGCTTCGGTACGGCGCAGCACGTTGCGGATGCGCGCCAGCAGTTCACGCGGCTCGAACGGCTTGGCCAGGTAGTCGTCGGCGCCCATTTCCAGGCCGAGTACGCGGTCGATCGGCTCGGCGCGCGCGGTGAGCATGATCACCGGCGTGTTCGAGCGCGCGCGAAGGTCGCGACACAGGGTCAGGCCATCCTCGCGCGGCAGGTTGAGGTCGAGCACGATCAGGTCCACGTGTTCGCGTTCCAGCAGCTGGCGCATGCTGGTGCCATCGGCGGCGGTGCTGACCTGGTAGCCAGCACGGCCGAGCTGCTCGGCCAGCAGGGTGCGGATATCGTTGTCGTCATCGACGATCAGCAAACGGTGCATCGGGTTTTCAGTCTCCATGTCGCGAATCATCCCGTGTCGGCAGCTGAACCGCATCCAGGCCAATGCGTACCACTGTATCCCCCGCAGTGCGGGATACCTGCCGATACGCAGTCTCGCAGACAGTGTTACATAGAGACACACCCCGAGGATTGAGCACAGCGTCGCTCGATCTTCACAATGCCCACCAACGCCGCCACTGCGGCCCCCAGAGTGAAGCCGCCACGTGATCTCCCGCCTGTTGCCCGCGACCCGCAAGAGTCGCCTGATGTTGATCGCCCTGATTGTCCTGATCGCCGCTGTATCCGCCTGGTGGCTGCTGCGCAAGCCTGCCGCACCGGCGCTGGCGACCACCCCGGTCAGCCGCGGCGACATCGAGCAGACAGTGGAAGCTACCGGCGTGATCGACGCCTACAAGCTGGTCAGCGTCGGCGCGCAGGCCTCCGGCCAGATCAAGTCGCTGAAGGTGCAGCTGGGCGATACGGTGAAGGAAGGCGACCTGATCGCCGAGATCGACGCCACCACCCAGCAGAACCAGGTGCTCAACGCGCAGGCCTCGCTGGACCAGGTGACCGCGCAGCGCGCAGTGCAGCAGGCCACCCTGCGCCAGGCCGAACTGGAGTTCGCACGCCAGCAGCAGATGCTGGCTGCCGAAGCCACCTCGCGCCAGGAATACGACGCCGCCGAGGCCCAGCTGAAGACCGCGCGTGCGCAGCTGCAGTCCTACGAGGCGCAGATCAAGGGCCGCGAAACCGAACTGGGCACTGCCCGTGCGAACCTGGCCTATACCCGCATTGTCGCGCCGATGGACGGCACCGTGGTGGCGGTAGTGGCCGAGGAAGGCCGCACGGTGAACGCCAACCAGACCGCGCCGACCATCGTGATGCTGGCACGGTTGGACGTGGTGACCGTCAATGCCGAGGTGTCCGAGGCCGACGTGGTCAAGATCAAGGCCGGCATGCCGGTGTACTTCACCACGCTGGGTGACCCGGACCGCAAGTACCACGCCACGCTGCGGCAGATCAATCCGGCACCGGCGTCGATCGCCAACGAAAGCTCGTCCAGTTCCAGCAGCTCGTCCAGTTCCAGCTCCAGCAGCGCGGTCTACTACAACGCGTTGTTTGACGTCGAAAACCCCGATGGCACCCTGCGCATCGACATGACCGCACAGGTATCGGTGCTGCTCAAGCAGGCCAAGGGCGTGCTGATGGTGCCGGCCGTTGCACTGGGACCGAAGTCGCGCGATGGCGAGCGCATCGTGCGGGTGGTCGATGACAAGGGCCAACCGCAGCCGCGCAAGATCAAGGTCGGCATCAACAACGGCGCCAACGTCGAGGTCCTGTCCGGCCTGAAGGAAGGCGAGCGCGTGGTGGTCGGCGAAGGCGGCGCTGCGGCAGCCGCTGGCGGCGGCAACCGTGGCGGCATGCAGATGCGGGTCGGCGGCCCGGGCATGGGGCGCCGATGAGCATGACGGCGCCACTGCTGCGCCTGCGCGACCTTCGACGCGAATTCCCGGCCGGTGAAGATGTCATCGCCGTGCTGCGCGACGTCAACCTGGACATCCATGCCGGGGAGATGGTGGCGATCGTCGGCCAATCCGGGTCGGGCAAGTCCACGTTGATGAACATCCTCGGCTGCCTGGACCGCCCGACCCGTGGCAGCTACCAGGTGGCGGGCCGCGAGACCGGGAAAATGGCGCCCGACGAGCTGGCCGAGCTGCGCCGCGAGCACTTCGGTTTCATCTTCCAGCGCTACCACCTGCTGGGTGATCTCGACGCACGCGGCAATGTGGCCGTGCCGGCGGTGTATGCCGGCAGCCCCGGCCCGGTGCGCACCGCGCGTGCCGAGCAGCTGCTGCAGCGGCTGGGCCTGGCCGACCGCATGCACCACAAACCCGGGCAGCTGTCCGGTGGCCAGCAGCAGCGCGTGTCGATCGCGCGCGCGTTGATGAACGGTGGCGAGGTGATCCTGGCCGACGAACCGACCGGCGCCCTGGACACGAAATCCGGCGAAGAGGTGATGGCCATCCTCGGCGAACTGCATGCCGAAGGCCACACCATCATCATCGTTACCCACGACATGAGCGTGGCCGAGCACGCACAGCGCATCATCGAGATCCGCGACGGCGAGATCATCGCCGACCGTGCCAATCCGGCCGCGCCCAGCTACCGTGCGCAACGCGAGCCGAGCGCTGGCGTGGCCCATGGCAGCAGCTGGCAGGCCGCCCGCGACCGCTTCACCGAAGCGTTCCGGATGGCCCTGCTGGCGATGAACGCCCATCGCCTGCGCACCTTCCTGACCATGCTCGGCATCATCATCGGCATCGCTTCGGTGGTCTCGGTGGTGGCACTGGGCAACGGTTCGCAGCAGCAGATCCTGCAGAACATCAGCGCGCTGGGTACCAACACCATCGACGTCTACCCCGGTCGCGGCTTCGGCGACATGCGCTCGGCGCGGGTGCAGACCCTCAAGGCCAGCGATGCCGATGCCCTGTCACGGCAGAGCTACGTCGACAGCGCCACCCCCAGCGTGTCCAGTTCGGTCACCGCGCGCTACCGCAACCAGTCGGCCACCGCGCAGATCAGCGGCGTCGGCGAGCAGTACTTCCGGGTGAAGGGCGTGAGCCTGCTCAGCGGCAGCTTCTTCGACACCGACGCGGTGAAGGGGCTGGGCCAGGTGGCGGTGATCGATGAGAACACCCGGACCCAGTTCTTCCCCGATAGCGATCCGATCGGCCAGGTGATCCTGCTTGGCAACGTGCCGGTGCGGGTGGTCGGCGTGGCCAAGAAGCAGAGCTTCGGTTTCGGCGGCAGCACCAGCCTGAGCGTGTTCGTGCCCTACACCACGGTGATGTCGCGCATGCTCGGGCAGAGCCACGTTTCCAGCATCACCGTGCGGGTGAACGATGAAACGCCGATGGATGCGGCGCAGGAAGCGATCACCCGGCTGCTGACCATGCGCCACGGCACCGAGGACTTCTTCCTCAGCAACAGCGCCGAGATCCGCGACACCATCGAACAGACCACGCGCACGATGACCCTGCTGATCGGCGCCATTGCCGCCATCGCGCTGCTGGTCGGTGGCATCGGCGTGATGAACATCATGCTGGTCTCGGTGACCGAGCGCACCCGCGAGATCGGCGTGCGCATGGCGGTGGGGGCGCGGCAGAGCGACATCCGCCAGCAGTTCCTGATCGAAGCGGTGCTGGTATGCCTGCTCGGCGGATTGCTCGGCATCGGCCTGGCACTGCTGATGGGCGTGTTGATCGGCCGTTTCGCCAGCGATTTCCAGGTGCTGTTCTCCACCGCTTCCATCATTGCCGCCTTCGCCTGTTCGACCCTGATCGGCGTGGCGTTCGGCTTCCTGCCGGCACGCAGTGCCGCCCAGCTCGACCCGGTGGAGGCCCTGGCCCGCGAATGAAGATGATGACCCGACTGCCCTTCCCCGCTCCCTCGCGCCTGCTGCTGTCCGCCGCCGTGCTGCTTGCACTCTCCGCCTGCGCTTCCGTGGGCCGCTATCCGGTCGAAGACCCCAGCGTTGCCGCCACCTATGGTCGTGGCGATGCGACCCTCAACGCACCGGCCAACGACCCACGCAGTGGCCTGGACATCCCGGCCCGTGACGTCCGCCAGGACAACTGGTGGACCGGCTTCGGCGACGAGCGCCTCGACCGCCTCGTCGCGCAGGCGCTTGCCGCCAACAGCGACCTCGGTGCGGCCGGGCTGGCGGTGCAGCGTGCACGCCTGCAGGCCGGGCTGGCCAGCAACGCGTTGTGGCCGCAGCCTTCGTCGTCCGGCGTGAGCGGCAGCGGCAGCCGCGCCACCGACCAGGCCGACGACTGGCGCCGCAGCTATTCCACCGGCGTGTCGCTGGGGTGGGAGATCGATCTGTGGGGCCGCCTGCGCACCCAGCGCGACATCGCCCGCTGGGAGGCCGACGCCAGCGAAGAAGACCGGCAGAACACCGCCCTGCTGGTGATCGGCGATGTCATCAACCAGTACTGGGCCCTGGCCTACCTCAACCAGTCCATCGCCACCGGCCAGGCCAACCTTGAGCGGCTGCAGCGCACGCACGAACTGGTACAGGCGCGGTTCGATGCCGGTGCGGTTTCGCGCCTGGAAGTACGCCAGGCCCTGCAGAACCTGCAGTCGCAGCGTTCGGCGCAGAGTGCGCTGGAACAACAGCGGGTGGAGGTGCGCAACGCGCTGACCGTGCTGCTGGATGGCACGCCGTGGCCGCAGCAGGACGAACCGCAGAACCTGCTGGAGGCGCAGAGCCCGAGCATTGCCGAAGGCCTGCCCGCCGACCTGCTCGGCCGCCGGCCCGACCTGCGCGCGGCCGAACTGCGGCTGCGCAACAGCCTGAAGACGATCCGGGTGACCGCCACCCAGTACTACCCGGCACTGAGTCTTACCGGCAGCCTGGGTTCCAGCGCCACCTCGCTGGGCGATGTGCTGCGCAATCCGGTGGCGACGCTGGGAGCCGGGCTGTCGCTGCCCTTCCTCAACCTGCAGCGCGCGCAGCTGGATACGGACGTGGCCGGCACCAACTACCAGATCGCCGCCGCCAACTTCCGCAAGACGCTGTACACCGCGCTGTCGGAGGTGGACAACGCCTTGTCCGCACGCGAGCAGCTGCTGCGCCAGGTAACCGCGTCGCAGGCGTCCTACGATGAAGCGGTGGAAGTGGAACGTGCGCAGGAAGTGCGCTATCGCGTGGGCGCCACCGATCTGCGCACCTGGCTGGAAGCGCAGCAGACCCGGCGCGACGCGGAACTGTCACTGGCACGGGTGCGGCAGAGCCAGTTGAACAACGACGTGACGCTGTTCAAGGCGCTGGGAGGCAGCGCGGGGTAAGGCATCCGGAGCGCCAACCAAGGTTGGCGGCTACCGCCTGCCCGGTAGGTGTCGACCTTGGTCGACACGGCAGATCAGAAAAAAGGGTCAGATCCCTTTCCCGTGGGAAAGGGATCTGACCCCGATCGGGTCTCCGCAGCTGCCGATCAACCGCGCTGGCGCACGGCCTCGAACAGGCTGACGCCGGCAGCAACCGAGACGTTCAGGCTCTCGATCTCGCCCGGCATCGGAATCTTGACCAGGCCATCGCAGTTTTCGCGGGTCAGGCGGCGCAGGCCGTCGGCTTCGCCGCCCAGCACCAGGGCGATGTTGCCCTTCAGGTCCAGCTGGTACAGCGACGCAGTCGCCTCACCGGCCAGGCCGTAGATCCACACGCCTTGCTTCTGCAGGTCCTTCAGGCAGCGCGACAGGTTGGTCACCGCCACCACCGGAATAAGGTCGGCAGCGCCGGCCGAGGTCTTGCGCACGGTGGCATTGACCGTGGCCGACTTGTCCTTGGGAATGATCACGGCGGTGGCGCCGGCAGCGGCGGCCGAGCGCAGGCAGGCGCCGAGATTGTGCGGGTCCTGCACCTCGTCCAGCACCAGCAGCAGGGCCTTGCCTTCCGCAGCCGTGACCAGCCCTTCCAGCTCGTTCTCGTTGTAGGTGCGGGCGGCGGCATAGCGTGCGGCCACGCCCTGGTGGCGCACCGAACCGCCCACGCCGTCCAGCGCCTGGCTGTTGACCTTGCGCACGTCGATGCCCTTGCGGCGGGCGTTTTCCTCGATTTCGACCAGGCGCGGGTTCTTCGCACCGGCCTCGACCAGCACTTCGCGGACGTTCTCGGCGTCGTTCTCGATGGAGGAGGCGACGGCGTTGACGCCGACGATCCACTGGCTGTTCTTGCTCATGCGGGCAGGACCGGAAAGGGGGTGGCTATGGTAGAGCATCGGCGGACGCGGCGCTGCGGCGGCTGGCCGGTAGCGCCGGGCCATGCCCGGCGACCGTTGTCCGTCGCCCCCGCCGGGCAAGGCCCGGCGCTACCCGCGCGTGCGCGGCGGCCAGTGCGGGGTGTCGTGGTCGGGATGCTGGTGGGAAACGACCGTGGCCAGGAATTCCAGCGCGGCCATGTCCTGTTCCGTACGGCGTGCCGGCAGCCGGCCCAGCCCATCGACGAAGGGCAGCTTGCGCTCGACGCCGTACTGAAGGGTCGGCGGCAGTCGTTCAGGCTGGTCGAACGCACCGGCGGCCACCGCCACGCCATCGGGGGCTTCATAGGTCAATGGCGTGCCACAGTCGGCGCAGAAGCCGCGCCGCACTACGTTGGACGACTGGAAATAGCGCGGTTGGCCACGGGTCCAGCTGAACTGCACACCGCGCACCGACACCAGTGGCGCGTAGTAGGCGCCGAAGGCCTTCTGGCACATCCGGCAGTGACAGATCGAGCTGTCGGTCAGCTCGCCCCGCGCCTGGAAGCGGATCGCGCCGCACTGGCAGCCGCCGCTGTATTCGGGTTGGCCCTGCATTGCTGCTTTCCTCCGGAACCTCGTGTCGACCAAGGTCGACACCTACCGATGGGGACGTGCCGCCCGGGACCGGCGCCTACCGGGATGGTCGGCGCCGGCGTGGCAGGTGCCGACCGTTGGTCGGCACACCTTTCAGTACTTCTTCTTCGCGCGCTTGGCTGGCTTGCCGCGCTCGGGCAGCGGCGCCGGGTTCTGCACCTCTTCCTCGCCCTTGTGCTCGACCAGGCGGAAGTCGATCTTGCGTTCTTCCATGCTGGCCTTCAGCACCAGGATGCGCACCTGGTCACCCAGCCGGTAACTGCTGCCGCGGCGCTCGCCGGTCAGCGTCTTGCGGGTCGCGTCGAACTTGTAATAGTCCTGCGGCAACTGGGTCACGTGCACCAGGCCCTGCACCTTCGAGTCGGCCAACTCCACGAACAGGCCGAAGCTGGTCACGCCGCTGATCACGCCGTCGAACTGGCCACCGACGTGTTTTTCCATCCACGCTGCGCGGTAACGCTCATCCACTTCACGCTCGGCCTCATCGGCGCGACGCTCACGCTCGGAACACTGCAGTGCCAGTGCTGCCATCTCGCGGGCGGTGTAGGTGAACTTGTCCAGCGGCTTGCCCGACAGCGCATGCTTGATCGCCCGGTGCACCAGCAGATCCGGGTAACGACGGATCGGCGAGGTGAAGTGCGCATACGCTTCCAGCGCCAGGCCGAAGTGGCCGTTGTTGTCGGGGCTGTACACGGCCAGGCTCTGGCTGCGCAGCAGCACCGATTCCAGCAGCGTGGCATCGGGACGGTCGCGGATCTTCTTCAGCAGCTTGGTGTAATCACCCGGGCGCACCTTCGACCACGGCGGCAGGCTCAGCTTGAACTCCTTGAGGAATTCCAGCAGATCGGCGTACTTGGTCTCCGGCGGCTTCTCATGCACGCGGTAAGGCGCCGGCACATGGCGCGACAGCAGGTACTTGGCCGCCTCCACGTTGGCCGCGATCATGCATTCCTCGATCAGCTTGTGCGCATCGTTGCGCACCAGCATGCCGGCCTGGGTGACTTCACCGCGGTTGTCGAGTACGAAGCGGACTTCACTGCTTTCAAACTCGATCGCGCCACGCTTGCTGCGCGCCTTGGACAGCACCTTGTACAGCTGGTGCAGGCGCTGCACCTGCGGCAACAGGTCACCGATGAAGGCCTTGGCACCGGCATCGTCCTCGCCCACCGCCTGCCACACCTGGGTGTAGGTCAGGCGCGCATGCGAATTCATCACCGCTTCGTAGAAGCGCGAGCCGGTCACCTGGCCCTCGCGGTCGATCTGCATGTCGCAGACGAAGCACATGCGGTCGACCTTCGGCATCAGCGAGCAGATACCGTTGGACAGCGTTTCCGGCAGCATCGGCACCACGAAGCCCGGGAAGTACACCGAGGTGGCGCGCTTCTGTGCTTCATCGTCCAGCGGCGTGCCGGGACGGACATAGTTGGAGACATCGGCAATGGCCACCACCAGGCGGAAGCCATCGGCGTTGGGCTCGCAGTACACCGCGTCGTCGAAGTCCTTGGCGTCTTCGCCATCGATGGTCACCAGCGGCGTGCTGCGCAGGTCGACGCGGCCGCCGATCATCGCCGGCTCGACCACCAGCGGTACCGAGGCGGCTTCGTCCAGCACCTCCTGCGGGAACTCGAACGGCAGCTCGTGGCCGTGGATCGCGGTTTCCACCACCAGCGAGGCAGTCAGCTTGTCGCCGAGCACGGCGATGATGCGACCGATCGGCGGACGGCGGCTGTCCGGTGCCTGGGTCAGTTCGCAGACGACCAGCTGGCCATCGTTCGCGCCGCCGGTCTGGTCCGGCGGTACCTGCACGTTGCGCTGGATGCGCTTGTCATCGGGCACCACGTAGTTGATGCCCATCTCGACGCTGAAGCGGCCGATCAGGCGCGTCATGCCGCGCTCGAGCACGCGGGCGATGCTGCCTTCGCGACGGCCGCGGTGGTCAATGCCGGTGACACGTGCCAGCACCTTGTCGCCGTGCATCACCTTGCGCATTTCATAGGGCGGCAGGAACAGATCGTCACCGCCCTCGACCGGGCGCAGGAAGCCGAACCCTTCTGGATTGGCGATCACCACGCCGGTGACCAGGTTCAACGTCTGGATGGGCGCGAAGCCGCCGCGGCGGTTCTGCACCAGCTGGCCGTCGCGGACCATGGCGCCGAGCCGGCGCGACAGCGCTTCGGCACGGTCCGGTGCGGTCAGGCCCAGGCGTGCGCCGAGTTCCTCAGCCGTCTGCGGCCCTTCGCAGCGTTCCAGCAGGGCCAGGATGGCCTCGCGGCTGGCAATGGGTTGTTCGTACTTTTCCGCTTCGCGGGAAGCGTAGGGATCATCGATCACCTTGCCCGCCGGTGGCAGCTTGCGACCCATTGCCGGGCCCGGCGGCTCGGCGTTGCGGCGGCCACGTCCTGGAGGCGGTGCACCGCCTTCGGCCAGTGCGGGGAGCCAGCCCGGCAACGGCTTGCCCGGCTTGTTGTTGCGGGCAGTGCCCTGCTTGGTGCCCTTGTTGGGGGCTTCACTGCGGGACTTGCTCCCGCCCTTGCTTGGTTTTTTGGTAGTCATCGCCCTCCATGGTAGCCGCTGTGGGCGTGCAGAACGGGTCAGCACCCGTCTTTGAACAATCGGGTGAAAAACGTTCACAAAATCGTTGACAGCCTGCGTGTTCATCTTCACAATTGCGCCTCTGGAACGCCCAGATGGCGGAATTGGTAGACGCACTAGTTTCAGGTACTAGCGGGTAAAACCGTGGAGGTTCGAGTCCTCTTCTGGGCACCAACGAAAAAACTCCTCGCTTCGGCGGGGATTTTTTTTGCCTGTAATCCGGCTGCCGCATCCATCCACGCATGGCGTGGATCTACTGAGCGCGTTGGACGCAGGAATCTCAGAAGGGTGTTGACACCTCCGTCACGGCACCCCATAATTCTCCTCCTCGACGCCCAGGTGGCGGAATTGGTAGACGCACTAGCTTCAGGTGCTAGCGGGGGCAACTTCGTGGAGGTTCGAGTCCTCTCCTGGGCACCATGTCGAGAATGAAAAACACCCGCGAAAGCGGGTTTTTTCTTGTCTGGCGTCCGGTCGGCATCACCACCACGAACGCAGCATCAGCTCCAGGCCCAGCAACAGCAGGAAGCCGAGGAAGCAGGCACGGAACACGCGCGCACTGATGCGCTGGCGGATCACCTGCCCCAGCCACATGCCCAGCAGCGCCGGCAGCACCGCCAGCGCGCTCAACCCCAGCTGCTGCACGCCAAACGCCCCGTTGAGCACTAGGCCGGTGGTCAGCGAGATCGTCGATACGGTGAACGCCAGGCCCAGCGCCTGCACCAGCTCCTCGCGCTGCAAGCCCAGCGACTGCAGGTAGGGCACCGCCGGCATGACGAACACGCCGGTGGCGCCGGTGACCACGCCGGACACCGCCCCGACCAGCGGCCCCAGCCAGCGCTCGCGCCGCTGCGGTACGCGGAACACCGGCGCCACCAGTGCGTACAGCGCATACACGACCAGCGCCACGCCCAACGCGGCGCGCGAGGCATCACGATCCACCCGTACCAGCAGCGCGGCCGAGCCCAGCGTCACCACCACCACGGCCAGCATCATCGGCCACAGCCGCCGCAGGGTGCGGCCCAGTGATGGCCCGGACAGCAACTGCCAGGCATTGGTGACGAAGGTGGGAATGAACAGCATCGAGGCCGCCGCCACCGGCGACAGCGCGCCGCCCAGCAGCCCCATCGCCACGGTCGGCAGGCCCATGCCGGTCACGCCCTTGACCACGCCGGCCAGCAGGAACACCACCACCAGCAACCCATAGAAGTACATCGTCTCGTTCATGCCTTCATTGGAGCCGGCGGCACTTCAGCGCACAATGCGGTCTTCCCGCCTGCGCCTTCGGACCAGCCGAAGGCAGGGCCGAGCGGAGCAAACGACATGCGTCTGGACATTGCCGATCTGCGCCTGTTCCTGGCGGTGGCCGAAGCCGGCAGCATCACCGCCGGCGCTGCAGAGGCGAATCTGGCACTGGGATCGGCCAGCGAACGCCTGCGCGCCATCGAAACCGACGCTGGCACCGCGCTGCTGACCCGTCACCCGCGCGGCATCAGCCTCACCGAAGCGGGTGCCGCACTGGCCCATCACGCGCGATTGATCCTGCAGCAGCAGGCGCAGCTGCGCGGCGAACTGCAGGCGTTCGCCCACGGTGCGCGCGGCACGCTGCACCTGTACGCCAACACCGCGGCATTGACCAACTACCTGCCCGCGCGGCTGGCCCCATGGCTGGCAGAGCGCCCTCGCCTGCGCGTCGAACTGCACGAACGCACCAGCAATGAAGTCGTGCGCGCGATCCGTGCCGGCCAGGCAGAGGCCGGCATCATCAGTGATGCCGTTCCCGCCGATGGACTGCACCGCCATGTCGTTGCCGAAGACCCGCTGATGATGCTGCTGCCGGCCGGCCACCGCTTCGCCGCGCGGCGCTCGCTCGGCTTCAGCGATGTGCTGGGCGAGACCTTCGTTGCCCTGGCCGACGGCAATGCGCTGCAGACCTATATCGAAGAACTGGCGGCAGAGGCCGGACGCACGCTCGACGTGCGCATCCGCATGAAAACTTTTGAAGGCCTGTGCACGATGGTGGGCCATGGCATCGGCGTGGGCATCGCGCCGCGCACGATCGCGCGGCAGCATCGACGGGCCACCGGCATCGTCGCCGTTGCACTCGGCAACGCGTGGGCACAACGCCGGCTGTGCGCCGCGTTCGCCGACTGGAAATCGCTCTCGCCACCGATGCGCAGCCTGCTGCTGCATCTGGATGTGCACGCGGAAGCCGGTGCAGAAAAAAATGTGTGAAATGGTGTTGACACACATCCAGCCTTCCTGCAAAATTCTCCTCCTGAGTCGCCCAGGTGGCGGAATTGGTAGACGCACTAGCTTCAGGTGCTAGCGGGGGCAACTTCGTGGAGGTTCGAGTCCTCTCCTGGGCACCATGACTCAGACAATGATCAAACCCGCGCAAGCGGGTTTTTTCATGTCCGGCATTCGAAACGCGATCGCCTGCGCGGCAGTGCATCCACGCATGGCGTGGATCTACTGGAATTCGCATGCATGCGTGGATGCACTGCAAACAAAAACCCCGCCTTCCGGCGGGGTTTTGTTTTTCAGCGACAGCGATCGATCAGTGCCCGCCACCGGCGGCAGCACCCGCGCCCGCACCGAAGGGCGGCTTGGCCAGCCACAGGAACGAGATGATCGCCAGGAAGATCCAGCCCAGCAGGAAGAAGATGTCGTTGAAGCCCATCTGCGATGCCTGGTGGTTGATCATGTTGTTCAGCACCGCCGCGCCATGTTGCAGGTCGCCCTGCCCCATCGCCGCCACCTGGTCCTGCATGCCCGGCTGATAGGCCGAAATGTGCTCGGTCAGGTCCGCGTGATGCACCTGCGTGCGACGCGCCCACAGCCAGGTGGTCAGCGACGCCGCGAAGCTGCCGCCCAGCGTACGCAGGAACGTGGCCAGGCCCGAACCGGCCGCGATCTCACGACCATCCAGGTCCGACAGCAGGATCTGCAGCACCGGCATGAAGAACAGTGCAACGCCGATGCCCATGATCAACTGCACGCCGGCCACATGGTGGAAGTCCACCTGCAGGTTGAAACCCGAGCGCAGGAAGCTGGTCATCGACAGCACCACGAACGCGATGGTGGCCAGCATGCGCATGTCGAAACGCGATGCGTACTTGCCCACGAACGGGGTCATGATCACCGGCAGTACACCGATCGGGGCTGTTGCCAGACCGGCCCAGATCGCGGTGTAGCCCATGTCGCGCTGCAGCCACTGCGGAATCAGCAGGGCCACGCTGAAGAACGCCGCGTAGGCCACCACCATCGCCAGCGTACCGGCACGGAAGTTGCGGTGCCGGAACAGCTTCAGGTCGACGATCGGGTCCTTGTCGGTCAGCTCCCAGATCAGGAACACGGTCAGCGCCACCACGGCCACGCAGGCCAGTACCACGATCTTCATCGACGAGAACCAGTCTTCGTCGTTGCCCAGGTCGAGTACCAGCTGCAATGCGCCCACGCCGATCACCAGGGTGACCAGGCCGACGTAGTCCATCTTCGGCTTCTCGACGTGCTCGGGGCGACCCTTCAACTGGTTGCCCACCACCAGCGCAGCGAAGATGCCCAGCGGCACGTTGATCAGGAAGATCCATTCCCAGCTGTAGTTGTCGGTGATCCAGCCACCGAGGATCGGCCCGCAGATCGGCGCCACCACGGTGATCATCGCCAGCAGCGCCAGCGCCTGCCCGCGTTTCTCCCGTGGATAGATCGAGACCAGCAGCGACTGGGTGATCGGGTACATCGGGCCGGCGACGAAGCCCTGCAGCGCACGCGACAGCACCAGCATGCCCATGCTCTGGGCCAGGCCGCACAGCAGCGAGGTGATCACGAAGGCCAGCGTGGCCCACACGAACAGCTTGCGCTCGCCGAAGCGACGGCTGAGCCAGCCGGTCAGCGGCAGCGCGATCGCGGTGCTGACCGCGAACGAGGTGATGACCCACGTCGCCTGCTGCGAACTGGCGCCAAGATTACCGGCGATGGTCGGCAGCGAGACGTTGGCGATGGTGGTGTCGAGCACCTGCATGAACGAGGCCATCGCCAGGCCCACGGTGCACAGGGCCACACTGGGTGGCAGGAATCCAGCGGCCGCACCCGGCGCCGCCGGTGCGCCCGGAGAGCCGGGCGCAGCTGGAGCTTGTGCGGACATGGCCGACCTCAGCTCGCCTTGGACTGCTGCGGCAGGTTGCCCTGGATGATCGTGTGGATCACCTCATCGGCATCGTGCAGCTGCTTGGCATACACGTCGGTGTCGAACACCGTGCCCTTGGCGGCTGCGCTCGGCAGCACTTCGCCCTTCTGGTCGCGCAGGCTCACCTCGGCCTTCATCGACAGGCCGATGCGCAGCGGGTGTTCGGCCAGCTGCTTGGCATCGATGGCGATGCGCACCGGCACGCGCTGCACGATCTTGATCCAGTTGCCGCTGGCGTTCTGCGCCGGCAGCAGCGAGAACGCCGAGCCGGTGCCCAGGCCCAGGCTGTCGATGCGGCCCTTGTACTTGACGTCGCCGGCATACAGGTCCGACTTCAGCTCCACTTCCTGGCCCAGGCGCATGTGCCGCAGCTGGGTTTCCTTGAAGTTGGCTTCGACCCACATCTGCTCGGTCGGCACCACCGCCATCAGCGCATTGCCCGGCTGCACGCGCTGGCCGACCTGCACCGAACGACGGGCGACATAGCCGGTGACCGGCGCGACGATGCCCGAACGTGCATTGTTGAGGAAGGCCTGGCGCAGCTGCGCGGCGGCAGCCTGCACATCCGGCTGGGTGGCGATCACGGTGTCATCGACCAGTGCACGGTTGCGCTCGACGGTCTCGCGCGAACCGGCCACGGCCGCTTCGGCAGCTGCCAGCTCATCGCGGGCGTGGGCCAGTTCTTCGTTGGAGATGGCGCCGGTGGCGGCCAGGTCCTTGCGGCGTGCGAAGTCGTCACGCACGCGCTTCAGGGTCACCTGGCGTGCGTTCAAGTCCGCCTGCGCACCTTCGACGCTGCGGTACAGGCCGCGGGTCTGGCGCACGGTCTTGGCCAGGTTGGCTTCGGCCTGCTGCAGGGCCACCGAGGTATCGGCCGGGTCCAGCTGCACCAGCAGCTGGCCGCGCTCCACGCGCATGCCGTCATCGGCGTTGATGGCGACCACGGTACCGGCCACCAGCGGGGTGATCTGCACCTGGTTGCCCTGCACGTAGGCGTCGTCGGTCTCTTCGAACCAACGGCCGAACATGAAGTACCACAGCGCCAGTGCCGCCAGCAGCAGCACGACGATCACGAACAGGCCGCGCAACAGCTTGCCGCGGCGGTTGGGGGCGGCGGGGGCCGCAGTGTCTTGGGTCTGGCTCATGGCAGGCGTCTTCAGGAATGCGAGGAATCGGAATGGGAAGCAAGCGGTGCGGCATCAGCGTCACTGGGCTGGAAACCACCGCCGAGCGCCTTGCTCAGGCGCACCGAGGTCTGCAGCTGCTGCGACTGCAGGCCGGCCAGCTGCTGCTGCGACTGCAGCAGGGTGGACTGCGCGGTCAACACGTCCAGGTAGCTGCCGATGCCAGCGCGATAACGCTGCTGGGCCAGGTCGAACGCAGCGCGTGCGGTATCCACCGCCTGCTGCTGCGACTGCGCCTGCTGCGCCAGTGAGCGCACCGCGTTGACCTGGTCGGCCACGTCGCGCAGTGCATCGAGCACCGCCTGGTTGTAGTTCGCCACGGCCAGGTCGTACTGCGCATCGGTGTTGGCCAGGTTGGCCCGCAGCTTGCCGCCTTCGAAGATCGGCAGGCTCAGCGCCGGGCCGATGTAGGCGAAGCTGGAACTGCTCTGCAGCAGGTCGCCGACATTCGGTGCGACCACGCCGGCCAGCGCGGTCAGGTTGAGGCTCGGGTAGAACCGGGTCTTGGCGACCTTGATCTGCTTGTCGGCCGCTTCCACCCGCCAGCGCGCGGCGACGATGTCGGGGCGACGGCCGAGCAGTTCACTGGGCACCACGCCCGGCAGCTGCAGGGCCAGCGGGTTCATCGCCCGCGGGCGTTCGATCGACAGGCCGCGGTCCGGGCCCTTGCCGACCAGCGCGGCCAGCGCCGTGCGCCCGGCATCGATGCGCTGCTGCGCCGCCAGCAACTGCTGCTGTGCGGCCGGCACGCGGGCTTCGGCCTGGCGCACCTGCAGATCGCTGTCGATGCCGGCACTACGACGCTGCCGGGTCAGCTGCAGCGACTTCTGCGAGCGCGCCAGTTCTTCTTCGGCCACGTCGTTGAGCTGCCAGGCGTAGGCCAGGTCGGTATAGGCCTGGGCGATGCCGGTGGACAGGTTCAGGCGCGCGGCCTGGGCTTCGACAGTCGCGGCGTGGGCGCCATCCACGGCAGCCTCCCAGGCGGCGCGCTTGCCGCCCCACAGGTCGATGCCGTAGCTGAAGTCGAACGCGATCTGGCTGCTGCCGGCGTAGTGGCCGCCGATTTCATCGCCAGCCATCGATTCGGGCAGGCGCAGGCCGGTGTAGCCACCGGACACGGAGAGGCTGGGCAGGCGATCGGCGCGCGCGGTGCCGACCTGCGACTGTGCCTGGCGCAGGCGCGCGTCGGCGGCGTCCAGGCTCGGATGGCCGGCCAGGCCTTCGGCGATCAGCGCATCCAGTTGCGCATCGCCCAGTGCCTTCCACCAGTCCTGGGCAGGAAAGCCGGCGGCGCTCAGGTCGCTGTCGGCCAGGGTACGTTCGCTGTGCAGGCTGTCCACGTCGAGCACGTGGCCCTGCGGGTCAAGGCCACGGCTGCTTGCGCAGGCGGCCAAGGCCAGGGCCAGCGCTGAAACCAGCAGCGCGCGCCCGGCGCGGCGGAGAGTGGGATGCGGGATCGGGTTCATGGGGTTGTCAGGGAATCGCGGATTCGGGTCAGGAGGGACAGCAGCTGCGTGCGTTCGTCGGCGGACAGATCGCGCAGGGCGTAATCCATCACCGCGTCGCCGCGCAGCTTCAACCGCGCCCACAGCGCGCGGCCTTCATCGGTCAATACGATCTGCAGTGCACGCCGGTCCTGCGCATGCGGCTCACGGCGCACGCAACCGAGCGCTTCCAGCTTGTCCAGCAGGCGGGTGACCGCGCTGGGCACCTGGTCGATGGCCTGGGCCAGCTCGTTGGCCGTGCATGGCGCCATGTTCGAGAGCACCTTCAGCCCGATGTAGTGGGTGAAGCCGATGCCGAGGTCTTCTTCGGCCATGGACGCGTCGAGCTGGCGGACCAGGCCGTCGCGCACCTGGCGCAGCAGCAGGCCGAAGCTGGGGGGAGTGGTTGCAGGACAGATCATGGGGGAGCATTCTCTTCCAAAAAAAATATTTCTCAATGGAAATATTCGATCTGGCATCAAATGCTGTGTTGCAGCAGTGGGCTGGATCAGGTGAAGGCGCCACCTTAATGGCGCCCCCAACTGGCCCGGTAGTACAATCCAGCCAATGAATGTCACATTCAAGCCACCCCCGGCCCACCTGAAGGCGGGCGAACCCGGCCCTGCCACCCTGCTGCGCGAAGAAGCACTGGACTGGTTCGAGCGCAATGACGGCCCGCCGGTCATCGCCTTCCGCTTCGACAGCCCGCAGGGGCTGGCCCGCGAAGTGGACTGGCATCACCACGTCCGCGCGCAGCTGATCTGCGTCGAACGCGGCCTGCTGACCACCCGCACCTCGCATGGCACCTGGTCGCTGGCGCCAGGCTCGGCGGGCTGGATGCCGCCGGCCGAGCCGCATACGGTCCACATCGATGGCCCCCTGCGCGGCTGGGGCATGGTGCTGGCCGCACCGCTGTGCGCCGAACTGCCCGCCGACCCATGCGTGCTGGGCATCTCGCGGTTGGCGCAGGCAGTGGCCGAACGCATCTGTGACTGGCCGCAGGACTACGAAAGCACCAGCGAACGGCAGCACATCATCAACGTGCTGCTGGACGAGATACGCACCGCGCCGCGCCAGCGCATGCACCTGCCGATGCCGCGCGACCGGCGCCTGCTGAAGATCGCCTCGCAGCTGCTGGCCGACCCGGCCGACGAGCGCGGCCTGGCGCAGTGGGCGCATTGGGCCGGCCTGTCGCCGCGCAGCCTGACCCGCCATTTCCGCGACGAGACCACCCTCAGCTTCGCGCAATGGCGCCAGCAGGCGCGGTTGGCCGAGGCGCTGCGGCAGCTCAGCGAGGGTCGCAGCGTGGCTGACATCGCCCACTCACTGGGCTTCAGCAGCGCCAGCGCCTTCGTCACCGTGTTCCGGCGACACTTCGGGCTACCGCCCGGACGCTACCTGGCACGGGCCGGCCACGGCCTGGAACCGGGCCTTGACCCTGCACGCGGCTTGGCATCCCCCGCCGCATCCGGATAATCACTGGATTGAGAGCGGCGACCGCCGTCACCGCCTCCCGACATAGGTAACAACGCCGCATGACCGATCTTGCCCGCCCCGTGTTCCACGGTTTCGAACAACTGCCGCTGCGCGAGTACGCCGAACGCGCCTACCTCGACTACTCGATGTACGTGGTCCTGGATCGCGCCCTGCCGTTCATTGGCGACGGCCTGAAGCCCGTGCAGCGCCGCATCATCTATTCGATGAGCGAGCTGGGCCTGAATGCCGCGTCCAAGCCGAAGAAGTCCGCGCGCACCGTCGGTGACGTCATCGGTAAATACCACCCGCATGGCGACAGCGCGTGCTACGAAGCGCTGGTGCTGATGGCACAGCCGTTCTCGTACCGTTATCCGCTGATCGAAGGCCAGGGCAACTTCGGTTCCAGCGACGATCCGAAGTCGTTCGCGGCGATGCGTTACACCGAATCCAAGCTGACCCCGATCGCCGAAGTACTGCTGGGCGAACTGGGCCAGGGCACCACCGACTGGGCACCGAACTTCGACGGCACCCTGCAGGAACCGACCTGGATGCCGGCACGCCTGCCGCATCTGCTGCTGAACGGCACCACCGGCATCGCCGTGGGCATGGCCACCGATGTGCCGCCGCACAACCTCAACGAGATCGTCAGCGCGCTGCTGCACCTGCTGGACGATCCGGATGCCAGCGTGCGCGACCTGTGCGAGCACGTGAAGGGTCCGGATTATCCGTCCAACGCCGAGATCATCACCCCGGCCAACGACCTGCGGAACATGTACGAGACCGGCAACGGCAGCGTGCGTGCGCGTGCCACCTACATCAAGGAAGCGCACAACGTGGTGGTCACCGCGTTGCCGTTCCAGGTGTCGCCGTCGAAGGTGATCGAGCAGATCGCCGCGCAGATGCGCGCCAAGAAGCTGCCGTGGCTGGAAGACATCCGCGATGAGTCCGACCACGCCAACCCGGTGCGCGTGGTGCTGGTGCCGCGCTCGAACCGCGTCGACGCCGAGCAGTTGATGGGCCACCTGTTCGCCACCACCGACATGGAGCGCAGCTACCGCGTCAACCTCAACGTGATCGGGCTGGACGGCCGTCCGCAGGTGAAGAACCTGAAGACGCTGCTCAGCGAATGGCTGGCATTCCGCAGCAGCACCGTCACCCGCCGCCTGCAGCACCGCCTGCAGAAGGTCGAGCGTCGCCTGCACCTGTTGGAAGGCCTGCTGGTGGCGTTCCTCAACCTGGACGAGGTGATCCACATCATCCGTACCGAGGACGAACCGAAGGCGGCGCTGATCGCACGCTTCGGCCTGTCCGAAGACCAGGCCGAGTACATCCTGGAAACCAAGCTGAAGCAGCTGGCCCGCCTGGAAGAAATGAAGATCCGCGGCGAGCAGGACGAACTGGCCAAGGAGCGCGACAAGATCCTCAGCATCCTCGACAGCAAGGCCAAACTGAAGAAGCTGATCCGCGACGAGCTGCAGGCCGATGCGAAGAAGTTCGGCGACGAGCGCCGCTCGCCGCTGGTGCAGCGCCAGGCCGCGCAGGCCATCGACGAGACCGAGCTGGTGCCGAGCGAGCCGATGACGGTGGTGATGTCCGAGAAGGGCTGGATCCGCGCCGCCAAGGGCCACGACATCGATGCCTCGACCCTGTCCTACCGCGATGGCGATGCGCTGCAGGGTGCAGTGCGTGCGCGCAGCACCCAGCAGGTCGCGTTCCTGGACAGCGAAGGCCGCGCCTACTCCACGCCGGTGCATACCCTGCCCTCGGCACGCGGCAACGGTGAGCCGCTGACCGGCCGCTTCTCGCCAGCTGCGGGCACCAGCTTCGTGACCCTGGCCAGCGCCGAACCGGATACGCGCTTCGTGCTGGCCTCGACCCACGGCTATGGTTTCGTCACCCGCTTCGAGAACCTGATCGGTCGCAACAAGGCCGGCAAGGCGATGCTGAACCTGTCGGCGGGCTCGTCGGTACTGACCCCATCGGTGGTGGCCAACGTCGCTACCGACCGCATCGTCGCGGTGACCAGTTCGGGCAACCTGCTGGCGATCGCCGCCAACGACCTGCCGGAACTGGACAAGGGCAAGGGCAACAAGATCATCGAGATCCCCAAGGCCAAGCTCGCCACCGAACGCGTGGTCGCCATCGTGGCAATCAGCCCCGGCCAGACCCTGCAGGTCCGCAGTGGCCAGCGCACCATGGGCCTGAAGTTCAACGAACTCGACGCCTATCTGGGCGCACGCGCCACCCGTGGCCATCTGCTGCCGCGTGGCTGGCAGAAGGTGGAAGGGTTGTCGGTCGAGTGACGGTAGGTGTCAACCTTGGTTGACACGCCTTGCCCGGCAACCGGGAACCCGCCGGGCATGGCCCGGCGCTACCGGGATCGGAGCATCAGACACAAAAAAGCCGGGGCATTCCCCGGCTTCTTTGTTTGTCGGCTGGCGGGCGGTGGAGCAGCTGGCGGGCGAAGGCTGGCTGGCGGTGCTCCGGTGCTGGCGGGCGACGTTGCTTTGCGCTCCTGGTAGAGCCGGGCATGACCCGGCGCTACGACAATCGTGGTCAGTGCGCCGGGGCGCCGCTGCCGTCGATCTTGCTCAGCTGGTACAGCTCCAGGCCGATGCGCTTGATCAGGCCCAGCTGCTGCTCCAGCCACCAGGCGTGGTCTTCCTCGGTGTCCTTCAACTGCGCCAGCAGCATGTCGCGGCTCACGTAGTCGCCCTTCTCCTCGCACAGCTTCATGCCGGCGGCGAGGTTGTTGCGCACCGCGTATTCGGTGTCCAGGTCCTTGCGCAGCATCTCCTCCACGGTCTTGCCGGGCTCGGTGGCATGCGGGCGCATGTCCGGGTCGCCGCCCAGGAACAGGATCCGGCGCAGCAGCGCGTCGGCATGCTGGGTCTCTTCCTCCATCTCGTGGTTCAGGCGTTCGTACAGCGCGAACAGGCCCTGGTCCTCGTAGCGGCGGGAGTGGATGAAGTACTGGTCGCGGGCGGCGAGTTCGCCGCGCAGCAGTTCCTTCAGGCAGGCGATGACGTCCGGGTTGCCTTTCATGGGGGGAGCTCCTGTGAATCGATGGCGCCCATGGTGCCCCATCTGGAAATACGGTGATCTAATCGGAATCAGTCGCAGTTGCGCCTGCGGCTACAATCGGCCGACCTGCTCGGAAAGGACCTGCAATGCGTCGTACGTGGCGGTGGATTCTGGGTGTGCTGGTGGCAATCGTGCTGCTCGCGGTGCTGGTCCTGTGGTTGCTGCTGCGCGGCAGCCTGGCCGAACTGGACGGCGAGCGCCCGTTGCCCGGGCTGGCCACCAAGGTCACCGTGGAGCGCGATGCGCTGGGGGTGGTCACCATCACCGCCGGCAACAAGACTGATGCCCTGCGGGCGCTCGGCCGTGTTCACGCGCAGGAACGTTATTTCGAAATGGACCTGATGCGGCGCAGTGCCGCAGGTGAACTGTCCGCCCTGTTCGGGGCGAAGGCGATCGAAGCCGACAAGCGCATGCGCGTACACCGCCTGCGCGCGCGCACCGAGGCCCATCTGCAGGACGCACTGGGCAGCGACCCTGCGGCCGTGCGCGCCTATGTGGACGGGGTCAACCAGGGCCTGGGCAGCCTGGCGGTACGGCCATGGGCCTACCTGCTGCTGCGGCAGGCGCCCCAACCGTGGCAGGCCAGCGACAGCGTGCTGGCAGGCCTGGCCATGTACGCCGACCTGCAGGACCCCAGCAACCAGTCCGAACTGGCCCTGGAGCGCATCCGCGCGGTGGTGCCGCCAGCACTGTATGCGCTGCTGGCAAACGACGGCAGCGAGTGGGATGCGCCGCTGGCCGGCGCTGCCCGTGGCAACGCCCCCCTGCCTGATGCCAGCCAGCTGGACCTGCGCACGCTGAAGGCCGCGACCGGCGCGGCTGCCGAGGATGCCGACGCGGTCGGCAGCAACAATTTCGCCGTGGCCGGCGCGCTGACCGCCGATGGCCGTGCGATCGTCGCCGACGACATGCACCTGGGCCTGCGCGCTCCCAGCCTGTGGTTCCGTGTGCGCCTGCGCTACCCCGATCCACAGGCCGCGGGTGGCCAGGTCGACGTCAGCGGATTCTCGCTGCCGGGCGTGCCGGCGGTGATTGTCGGCAGCAACGGCCACGTGGCCTGGGGCTTCACCAACAGCTACATCGACACTGCCGACTTCCGCACCGAGCCAGCGGACGCTGCAGTGACCGTGCACGAGGAACGGATCGTCGTTGCCGGCGGTGCCGACGTGCGTTTCCCGGTACGCGAGACCGCGTGGGGACCGATCCTGCACACCCACGCCGATGGCAGCGGCGACGCCTTGCGCTGGGTCGCGCAGTTGCCGGGCGCGGTGCGCATGGACTTCGCCGACATGGCACGGGCCGCCGATCTGGACCAGGCCCTGCAGATTGCCGACCATGCCGGCATTCCCGCGCAGAACCTGGTGCTCGGCGACCGCAGCGGGCGTATCGCGTGGCGCCTGATCGGCGCGCGGCCTGACCGTGGCCCGGGCTGTACACCGCTGGGCTTCAATGACAATCACCGCAACCCTGGCTGCGCGCCGTGGCCGATCCGCAGCGACGCCGCGCCGAGCCTGGTCGACCCCGCCTCGCATCGGCTGTGGACGGCCAACAGCCGCGTGGTGGACGAGGCGACGCTGGCCACGGTCGGCAATGGCGGCTACGACCTCGGCGCGCGCGGACGGCAGATCCGCGACCTGCTGGCCACGCAGGAGCATTTCGACGAGCACGACCTGCTGGCGATCCAGCTCGACGACCGCGCGGTGTTCCTGCAGCGCTGGTGGGTGCTGCTGCACCAGGTGGTCGAGCACAGCGACGATCCGGCACTGAAGCGGTTGGGCACGGCCAGCAGCCATTGGGACGGACGCGCCGCGATCGATTCGGTCAGCTACCGGGTGGTGCGCGAGTTCCGCACACAGGTACTCGACACGTTGACCGATGCGCTGCTGGCACCGGCCCGGGCACCGCTGGGCGAGGATTTCCTGGCACCGCGACTGGCGCAGCTGGAAGGCGTGGCCTGGCCGATGCTGCAGCAGCGCCCGGCCAACCTGCTGCCGCCCGCGTACACGAACTGGGATGCGCTGCTGGCCGATGCGGCGCGCCGTACCGAAGCGGAGCTGTCCGCGCAGGGGCCGCTGGCGCACCGCAGCTGGGGCGAGCGCAATACCGCAGCGATCTGCCATCCGGTCGCGCGCGCCCTGCCCGCCTTCGCCAGCCGCTGGTTGTGCATGCCGGCCGATCCCCTGCCCGGCGACCGTGACATGCCGCGTGTACAGACGCCAGCGTTCGGCGCCTCGCAGCGCATGGTGGTCTCGCCCGGACACGAGGCCGATGGCATCGTGCACATGCCGGGTGGGCAGAGCGGCCATCCGCTGTCGCCGTACTGGGGCGCCGGACATGAGGACTGGGTGCATGGCCGCCCCACCCCGTTCCTTCCCGGCAAGGCGCAGCACACGTTGACGCTGCTACCGGCCAGGTAATTGCTCGCCGGGCATGGCCCGGCGCTACCAGAGCAACGAGCCCGCGCACAGTGGATCCGAACGATATGGTAGCGCCGGGCCATGCCCGGCGGGATTCACCGGGTCAGGCCTTGCGGCGCTCGATCAGGTTCAACAGCGGCCCGGTCATCGCGGTCGTCACCAGTGCCATGATCACCAGCACCGCAAACAGGCGGTCGCCCAGCAGGCCCAGCTCGTAGCCGAGGTTGAGCACGATCAGCTCCATCAACCCGCGGGTATTCATCAGCGCACCCAGTCGCCACGCTTCGCGCGAGGCCATGCCGGTACTGCGCGCCGCACTCCAGGTGCCCAGCAGCTTGCCCACCGTGGCCACGGCGATCACCACCACGCACAACGCGATGTCACTGGTCTGCAACGCGTCGGCGCGCATGCGCAGGCCGGTCATGGCGAAGAACAGCGGCAGCAGCAGCGTCACCGCGAACGGTTCGACCCTGGCCACCAGCAGGTGCCGCAGCTGCGCGTTGGACGACACCGCCACGCCTGCTGCGAAGGCGCCGAACAGCGCATGGATGCCGAGCACTTCGGTGACCAGCGCACTGGCCAGCGACAGCAGCAGGATGCCCAGCAGCCAGCGCCCTTCGCGACCCGGCGCGATGGTCTGGCGGGCGAACCACGGCTTCACCAGTCCCAGCATCAGCGCGATGAACGCCACCACGCACAGCAGGTTGAGGCTGGCCGGCAACCAGCCGGTGGCCTGCGCTGCCGCCACGATCAGCGCCAGCAGGCACCACGCGGTCGCATCGCCCAGCGCCGCGCAGGCGATGGCGGTCTGCCCCAGCGGTGTGTGGGTGATGCCGCGATCAGCGAGGATGCGCAGCAGCACCGGGAAAGCGGTGATGCTCATCGAAATACCGACGAACAGCGCGAACGCGGTGAAACCCACGCCCTGCGGGCCATGCTGCGGGTACAGCCAGATGGCCAGGACCACACCAAGCACGAACGGCACCGCGATGCCTGCGTGGCTGACGGTGAAGGCGAATCGACGGCGCCCACGCAGCGCGCCCAGATCAAGCTCGGCACCGGCCACCAGCAGGAACATCAGCACACCCAGCTGGCTGAGCATGCCCAGCGGCCCGAGCGAAGCAGCCGGGAACAGTGCACCGTGCACCTGCGGCAGCAGGCTGCCCAGCAACAGCGGCCCCATCATCAGGCCGGCGGCCATCTCGCCGATCACGGCCGGCTGGCCGAAACGCTTCAACAGCGCACCGGCGCCCTTGGCGACCAGCAGCAGCACCAGCAGCTGCAGCAGGAACAGGCCGAGCGGCGAGGCCAGGTGATGTGCCCAGTCACTGCCGACCACGGCTTCGGCCTTGCTGGCCACCGTCGGCAGCCCGGGCCCCGCATAGCGCGCCAGCAGCAGGCCGACCAGCAGCGGCACGCCGGCCCACACCAGGTAGCGCAAAGCCCACTTCGTCGGCCTCACGGGACCTCCGGTCTGTACGTCCATGAACATTCCCCAATGTGCAGGGGGCTGATGATACGTCCCTCGCCGCCCATGCGCTGCAGGGCTCGCCGGGCATGGCCCGGCGCTACCCGTGTGGCTGCCGCTCGGCGCGGCCGATCAGGCCAACGCTTGCTCGTGCACGCCGGCGATGGCGCGGCCCGATGGGTCGGCGGCGGCGGCGAAGCTGGCATCCCAGGCGATCGCTGCCGGCGAGGAACAGGCGATCGACTTGCCGCCCGGCACGGTTTCAGCCGCCGCATGGCTGGGGAAGAACTGCTCGAACAGGTGACGGTAGTAGTACGCCTCCTTGGTCTGCGGCGGGTTGTGCGGGAAGCGCTTGTCGGCTGCAGCCAACACGCGGTCGCTGACCTGTGCTTCGGCGTGCGCCTTCAGGCCATCGATCCAGCCATAGCCGACGCCATCGCTGAACTGCTCCTTCTGCCGCCACAGGATGCTGTCCGGCAGGTAGCCCTGGAAGGCTTCGCGCAGTACCGCCTTCTCGATGCGGCGACCACCAAAACCGGCGCCGACCATCTTGTGCGCGGCATCGAATCGCATCGCCACGTCGAGGAACTCGCGGTCCAGGAACGGCACGCGCGGCTCCACGCCCCAGGCCATCATCGACTTGTTGGCGCGCAGGCAATCGTAGTTGTGCAGGGCATCGAGCTTGCGCACCAGTTCCTGGTGGAATTCGCGCGCGTCCGGCGCCTTGTGGAAGTACAGATAGCCGCCGAAGATCTCGTCGCTGCCTTCGCCGGACAGCACCATCTTCACCCCCATCGCCTTGATCCGGCGCGCCAGCAGGAACATCGGCGTGGAGGCGCGGATGGTGGTGACGTCGTAGGTTTCAATATGGCGGATCACCTCCGGCAGCACGTCCAGGCCTTCTTCGAAGGTGTATTCGAAGCCGTGGTGGACCGTGCCCAGTGCTTCGGCGGCCACCGCAGCAGCGGCCAGATCCGGCGAGCCCTTCAGGCCGATGGCGAACGAATGCAGGCGCGGCCACCACGCTTCGCTCTGCCCGCCATCTTCGATGCGACGACGCGCATAACGTGCTGCCACGGCGGCAACCAGCGACGAATCCAGCCCGCCCGACAGCAGCACGCCGTACGGCACGTCACTCATCAACTGGCGTTCGACCGCATGTTCGAAGGCCTGGCGCAGCTCGGCGAGATCGGCCGAGCGGCCCTGCACGTCGTCGTACTCGCGCCACGGCTGCTGGTAGTAGCGCACCAGCTCACCGCTGGCGCTGTCGTAGTAGTGGCCGGGCGGGAACTGGGCAACGTCGGCACAGGTATCGACCAACGCCTTCATTTCAGAGGCGACGCGCAACCGCCCCTGCGCATCATGGCCCCAGTACAGCGGCACCACGCCGACCGGGTCGCGCGCGATCAGTACACGGCCCGCACTGCGATCCCATAACGCAAAAGCGAAGATGCCGTTGAGCTGCTCCAGCCACTGCGCCGGCGACCCGCCCTGGCGGTACAACGCGTTGATCACCTCGCAGTCCGAGCCGGTCTGGAAGGAATAGGCCTGGGCAAGTCCGGCCTTGAGCTGCTGGTGGTTGTAGATCTCACCGTTGACCGCCAGCGCCAGCTGCCCGTCTTCGGACAGCAGCGGCTGCGAGCCGCCTGCCGGATCGACGATGGCCAGGCGCTCGTGCACCAGCAGCGCGCCCTCGTCCAGGTACACACCGCTCCAGTCCGGGCCACGATGACGCTGGCGCTGCGACAGCTCCAGCGCATGGCGGCGCAGGGAAGGAAGATCGTCACCGGCCTGCAGGCCGAAAATACCGAAGATCGAACACATGGGTGGAACTCCTGTTGTGGGGAAGTACACGGGGGGAGGGTGTTCGACCGGCCATCCAGGCCCGGGTGGGGCTGCGCCCGGGCACAAAAAAAACCCGCATCGGCCGATGCGGGTTTTCTGGTGTCCGGGCGTATGTTGCTGTCTATCTACCCAGGGCGCAGTCCCGCATCGGCCGCGCACGATTATTCGCACGCAGATTATTGCGGTTGGTGTTGTTGACGGCGGTGGCCAGGCGGATCGACATGGCACCGACCCTACCCCGCTTTCCGGCACGGCGCAACCGTTGCGTTGGCAACCACTCCGCAGAGCGCATAATGGCCCGCCGTGAAACGTGCAATGGAAATGCAACACCGCAACGGACGCAACGCGGCTCTGGCCGCCCTGATCTGCCTGGGCCTGGCCGCCTGCCAGACCCTGCCCCCACCCTCGCTCCTTCCGCCGGCTCAGCAGCAGAGCCTGGAACAACGCGGAACCGACGGCAGCTTCGAGGGAGCCTTTGATACCGCGGAAACCTTCGAGCGCTTCAACGATCCGCGCGCCATCGCCTATTACGAGCGTGCCGCAGCGGTCACCCCCTGGACCTTCCACAACACCAAGGCGGAAAAAGCACTGGGCCGGATCTGGATCTCCGGCACGCTGCGGTATGCCGACAGCCCCCACATCAATCCTGCGCCGGTGCTGCGCGCGTCCTGGCGGCGTGGCGAACGCGCCTATCTGGCGGCGGCCTATCACGGCAATCCCTATGCGTTCTACGAACTCGCCAAGGCCTATCGCCAGCGTGGCGACGCGCAACAGGCGCTGCGCTGGGACCTGCGCGGAATGATCTACCAGCGCTACCCGAGTTCATCGTCGCGACTGCCGGATGCGGTGGCCGCGCAGGGCGACAGCGTGCATCCGCTGGTTGCGCAGATCCAGCGTCGCGCCGAGCGCGGCGATGCCGAAGCGCAGGTGGACCTGGGCGCGCTGCTGGAGAAGGGCGTGGGACTGCCGCGCGATCCGGCGCGTGCGCTTCAGCTGTACCAGCGCGCCGGCGAGAAGGGCAATGTGTTCGGCCAGTACTTCGCCGGGCTGCTGCTGGGCCGCAGTGCGCCGGGCGTGGACAAGAACCCTGACGCTGCTGCCGCCTGGTTTGCCAAGGCGGAAGCACAGCAGTTCTACATGGCGGCGCCGAGCTACTGGAAAAAAGCGGTCGAACCGCCGTTCTTCAGTTTTTCGGAGTAACGCGCGCCGCTGCGCTCGCCGGGCATGGCCCGGCGCTACCCACGATCATCCGCACGCTCACCCCGGTGGCGCCGGGCCATGCCCGGCGACGCGGATCACACCAGCAACCGCACGCTCACCCCGGTAGCGCCGTGCCATGCCCGGCGACGCGGATCACACCAGCAACCGCTCCACCAGTCGCTGGTACAGCCCCGGCAGTGCTTCCAGCTCGTCCACGCGCACGTTCTCATCCACCTGGTGGATGCTGGCGTTGACCGGGCCGACTTCGATGCATTGCGCGCCCAGGGGTGCGATGAAGCGCGCATCGGAGGTGCCACCACCGGTGCTCTCTTCCGGTGCGCGACCGGTGTGCTCGGCCAGCACCGCGCGCGCCGCTGCACGCAACGTACCTTCCGGGGTGTAGAACGGCTCGCCACTGCGGTGCCACTTCAGCGTGTACTGCAGGCCATGGCGGTCCAGCAGCGCGGTGATGTCCGCTTCCAGCTTCGCTGCATCCCAGTGCGGGTTGTAGCGGATGTTGAAATCCACCTCCAGCTCACCGGGAATCACGTTGTTGGCACCGGTGCCGGCATGGATGTTGGAGATCTGCAGGCTGGTCGACGGGAAGCTCTCATAGCCCTGGTCCCAGCGCCGTGCGCTCAGTTCGGCCAGCATGGGCGCGGCAAGATGAATCGGATTGCGCGCCTTGTCCGGGTAGGCCACGTGGCCCTGCACGCCCTGCACGCGCAGCTTGGCCGACAGGCTGCCGCGACGTCCCACGCGCAGCAGGTCACCCAGCGTGGCGGTGGAGGACGGCTCGCCGGTGATGCACCAGTCGATGCGCTGGCCACGCTCGGCGAACAGCCGCGCGACATGGCGCACACCATCGATCGCATCGCCTTCCTCATCGCTGGTCAGCAGCACCGCCAGCGTACCGGTGTGCTGCGGATGGGCCGCAACGAACTGTTCGGCAGCGATCACGAACGCGGCCACGCTGCCTTTCATGTCGGCGGTGCCGCGACCGTACAGCACGCCATCGCGGATCTGTGGCGCGAACGGATCGCTCTGCCACGCCTCGCGCGGGCCCGGCGGCACCACGTCGGTATGGCCCAGCAGGACCAGCACCGGCGCGCCGCTGCCGTGCGTGGCCCACAGGTTGTCGACCTCGCCCAGCCGCAGGTGCTCACAGGTGAAACCGGCCGCCTGCAGACGCTGGCCGATCAGTTCCTGGCAACCGGCATCGTCCGGGGTCACCGACGGCCGTGCAATCAGATCGCAGGCCAGGTCGAGGACGGCGCTCACGCGCCGCCCACGCCGAAGCGCGCCTTGAAACCGTTGTCGCTGAAACCCTGGCTGACCTTGCCGTCGGCAGTCACCACCAGCGGCCGCTTGATCAACTGCGGGTACTCGCGCAGCAGCAGCTTCCATTCCGCCTCCGAATCGGCGGCCTTGCGGTTGTCCGGCAGCTGCCGCCAGGTGGTGGAGGACCGGTTGACCATCGCCGCCAGGCCACCCAGCTGGGCGGCCCATTCCAGCAGCGTTTCCGGGCTGGGTTTGTTGTCGCGGTAGTCGACGAAGGTGTACGGCACGCCGAAGCGGTCCAGCCACTTGGTCGCCTTCTTGCAGGTATCGCAGTTCTTCAGACCGTAGACGGTGGTGCTCATGCGTGCGGCCCCGTCAGTCGGCCAGGCCGCGCAGCAGGTCGTTGACGCTGGTCTTGCTGCGGGTGCGGGCATCGACCTGCTTGACGATCACCGCGCAGTACAGCGAGTGGGTACCGTCCTTGCTCGGCAGCGAGCCGGACACCACCACGCTGTACGGCGGAATGTAGCCGTAGCTGATTTCGCCGGTGGCGCGGTTGTAGATGCGGGTGCTCTGGCTGAGGAACACGCCCATGCCGATCACGCTGTGATGGCCGACGACCACGCCTTCCACCACTTCCGAACGCGCGCCGATGAAGCAATGGTCTTCGATGATGGTCGGGCTGGCCTGCAGCGGCTCGAGCACGCCACCGATGCCGGCACCACCGGACAGGTGGCAGTGCTGGCCGATCTGCGCGCAGGAACCGACGGTGGCCCAGGTGTCGACCATGGTGCCTTCGCCGACGTAGGCACCGATGTTGGTGAAGCTCGGCATCAGCACCACGTCCTTGCCGAAATACGTGCCGCGACGGGCGATCGCACCCGGCACCACGCGCACGCCGCCACGGCGGAACTTCGCCTCGTCATAGCCGGCAAAGCGCGATTCGACCTTGTCCCAGAACGGTGCCGGGCGCGCATCGACCACGGCCATGTCGTTGACGCGGAAATACAGCAGCACCGCCTTCTTCAGCCATTCGTTGACCTTCCAGCCACCATGGCCATCGGGTTCGGCGACGCGGAACTCGCCGCTTTCCAGGCCATCGATCACGCGGTTGACCAGCGGCCGGGTCGAGCCTTCCAGTTCGTGCAGGGTCAGCGTGGCGCGGCGCTCGAAGGCGCTTTCGATGCCGAACTTCAGTTCTTCCACGCCCGGCCCGGCCGGCTTGCGCAGCGACTTGCGTGCGATGTTCTCGGCGCGCGCAGCTTCAGCGGTCTTGGCCGGGACCTTCTTTGCCGGCGCCTTCTTCGCTGCAGCCTGTTTCGGCACGGCGGTCTTCTTCACCGCTGCGGTCTGGCCCGCCTTCGGCTGTTGTGCCGCTTTCTTCGCAGCCGGGGCAGCGGCAGTAGTCTTTCTGGCCGCAGCGCTCTTGGCAGTCGCGGCAGTCTTCTTTGCAGGCTTGGTGGCCATCAGGCGGGGTCTCCGGCGTTTCGATCAGGGTCCAGGCAGGCCAGCATTGCGTCATGCAGCTGCTGCCGGGCGGATTCAGTCAGGGGGAGGTCGTGTTCGTCACTGATCACGAAGGTGTCTTCGGCGCGTTCGCCGAATGTGGCAATGCGCGCGTCCTGCACGCGCAGTCCCTGGTTGCGCAGCACGAACGCCACGTCGGCCAGCAGGCCGGGGCGGTCGGGCGCGACCAGGGCAAAGCGGGTCGCGCCGGGTTCATCGCGGAACTCGATGCGTGGGGCGAAACGGAAGTGGCGCAGCTGGCGTGGCACCACCCGGCGCGAGGGACGCAGCCGCGCAAGGTCGCCACTGAGCGCCTCGCGCAGTGCAGCTTCCAGGTTGGCGCTGCTGCCATCGGCAAACGTATCGGCCGGGCTGACTTCAAAATTATCGAAAATCGTCTCGGACGGACCATCCAGCACGCGTGCGCGGTGGATGCCGTAACCCTTGCGGTCCAGGGTCATCACGATCGCGGCAAACAGGCCATCACGGTCCGGCGAGTGCACGAACACTTCCAGCGCCGGGTCGTCAACGCTGATCCGGCGTACCTTCACCAGCGTCTGGCCCTGCTTGATCGGTACCAGTGCGGCAGCCTGCCAGGCCAACTGTTCCGGGCGCAGGCGGATGAAACCTTCGTCAGGCATCACCGCGAACTGGCGGTCGATGGTGGCATCGTCGTAGCCCTGCTCGCGCACCAGCGCACGCACGCTGTCGCGCGCTTCGGCCACGCGCTCGGCGGCCGGCACCGGATGCTCCAGGCCCTCGCGCAGCGCGCGGCGGGTAGCGAAATACAGATCGGCCAGCAGCCGGTCCTTCCACGCGTTCCACAACTTCGGGCTGGTGCCGGCGATGTCGGCGCAGGTCAGCAGATAGAGGTAATCCAGGCGGTCGCGGCTGCCGACCAGGGTCGCGAAGCGATGGATCACGTCCGCATCGGCGATGTCCTGCTTCTGCGCGGTCACCGACATCCACAGGTGCTGTTCGACCAGCCAGGCCACCAGTTCGGTATCCGAACCACTCAGTCCCTGCGCGTGGCAGAACGCCCGTGCATCGACCGCGCCCAGTTCGGAATGATCGCCGCCGCGCCCCTTGGCGATGTCGTGGAACAGGCCGGCCAGCAGCAGCAGTTCGGGCTTGCGCAGGCGCGGCCAGACTTCGTGGGCTATGGAGAAACGTTCATCGGCGCGACTGCTGGCGAACAGCCCCATGTTGCGCAGGACCATCAGCGTGTGCTGGTCGACGGTGTAGACATGGAACAGGTCGAACTGCATGCGCCCGCTGACCTGGGCGAATGCGGGAATCCACTGCCCGAGCACGCCCAGCCGCGCCATGCGCGAAAGCGTGTCGACCGGGCGCTGGCCACGCAGCAGGGCCATGAACTGTTCGCGCGCATCAGGGTCTGCCTGGTCATAGGCAGGCAGCAACGGCAGCGATTCGGCCAGCGCGCGCGCAGTCAACGAATGCAGGCCACGGATCTGCGGATTGTTCGCCCAGCTGGCGAACAGCGCGAAGACCTGGCCGATGTCAGCATTCGGCCAGTCGGCATCGTTGGCCGCCAGATAGCCACGGCGCAGCGCGAACCCCACGGTCAGCGGCTCAGGCTGTGCCTCGCCATCGAACTGTTCCTCGAAACGCTGCAGGAGACGATCACTGATCCGCCGCACCACCGAAGCGGCGCGGTAGAAGCCCTGCATCATCTTCTCGACGCCCAGGCTCTCGGCGTCGTCTTCAAAGCCCAGGCGCGCGGCCAGGGTCTTCTGGTAATCGAAGCGCAGGCGCTCTTCCGGGCGTCGCGCCACCAGGTGCAGGCCGAAGCGCAGTCGCGCCAGCACCGCACGTTCGCGCTTCAGCGCCGCGGCCTCGTCAGCGCCCAAGTGGCCCAGGCCGACCAGCGCTTCCAGATCGCGCACGCCAAACGCACGCAGCGCCATCCAGCCCAGCGTGTTGAGATCGCGCAGGCCGCCGGGGCCATCCTTCAGGTCCGGCTCCAGGTTGTCGGCGGTGTCGCCGAAACGCTGGTGGCGGTTGCGCAGTTCCTCCAGCTTGGCCAGGAAGAACGCACGCGGCGGCCACAGTTCGCGGTCATCCACTGCCGCACGCAGCGCACGCCGCGCCGCCTCATCGGCCATCAGCGGGCGCGCTTCGATCAACGCCGTCAGCACGGTCTGGTCGGCCGCAGCCTCGCTGCACTGCCCGCCCGAACGCACCGCGTGGCTGACCGCCAGGCCGCAATCCCACAGCAGCGCGAACAGGCGCGCGAGCGCTTCCTCATGGGCCAGCTGCGCCTGCGGATCGCCGAACACCAGCAGGTCGATGTCCGAGCGCGGGAACAGTTCACCGCGCCCATAGCCACCGACCGCAAACAGCGACAGGCCACTGTCGGCCGGCAGGCAGCGCTGCCACGCATGGCGGATCAGGTGATCGGCCGCGCGCGCGCGCAAGGCCAGCAGGCGCTCGATGTTGTCGCCCTGGTCGAAGCGGCGGTACAGGCGCGTATCGGCCTGCTGCAGCGCGTCGCGCGCGGCAGCAGCCCAGTCCGGGTCGTTGAGCGACGCGGCCGGCGTGTCCAGCAGCGAACTCGCCGGCAGCATCGTCAGGAGACCTGCGATTCGCCCGGCGACAGGGTCAGCACGTCCACGCCGGTCTCGGTGACCGCGATCATGTGCTCCCACTGTGCCGACAGCTTGCGGTCCTTGGTCACCACGGTCCAGCCATCGGGCAGCACCTTGTTGTAGCGGGTGCCCTCGTTGATCATCGGCTCGATGGTGAAGGTCATGCCCGGCTGCAGCACCAGGCCCTGGCCCGGACGGCCGTAATGCACCACCTGCGGCTCATCGTGGTAGACCTTGCCGATGCCGTGGCCGCAGTACTCGCGCACCACGCTGAAACGCTCGCCTTCGGCGTAGCTCTGGATCGCATGGCCGACGTCGCCCAGGGTTGCGCCCGGGCGCACCGCGCGGATGCCGCGCCACATCGCTTCATAGGTGGCGTCGACCAAGCGCTTGGCCATCACCGACGGGGTGCCGACGAAGTACATGCGGCTGGTGTCGCCATGCCAGCCGTCCTTGATGACGGTGACGTCGATATTGATGATGTCGCCATCCTTGAGGACCTTCCCTTCGCTGGGAATGCCGTGGCAGATGACATTGTTGACCGAGGTGCACACGGTCTTGGGGAAGCCGCGGTAGCCGACGTTGGCCGGAATGGCGCCCTGCACGTTCACGATGTGGTCGTGGCAGATGCGGTCCAGTTCCTCGGTCGTGACACCGGGCTTGACGTGGGGGGTGACGATGTCGAGCACTTCGCTGGCCAGGCGGCCGGCGATGCGCATCATCTCGATTTCCTGCGGGGTTTTGATATTCACGCTCATGGCTCCCATTATCGCCGATCCGGCCGCAATCTGAACGAACGCCACCCAACTGGCGATCCGGGGCATGCACGGATCCGGCAAGGAAGGTGAAAGCGTGATGGGCCACACCCTTTCGATCGCCTGTTTCTCACGGAATACAGACACTTGCGGTGCCTACGCTGGCCCCACTGTCGTCAAATCGGCGCCGAACGTGCCGACTTCGCGCTGTTCAACGGACCTTCGGGTCAGGGAGGTTGTCCATGCGATCCACCGTTCGTTCCCCCTGGGCTTGGGCCCTGGCCCTGCTGGTGGCTGGCCCGGCCGCCGCCGCCGACACCACTACGTTCAACGTCACCCTGGTGGTCACCAAGGCCTGCACCATCACTGCGGCCGCCGCCACCAACGTCGATTTCGGTACCGCCGCCTCCACCACCGCCACCCCGACCCTGGGCCAGGGCACCGTAACCGCACAGTGTTCGGCGCTGACCCCGTACACCATCTCGCTCAACGCCGGTGCCAATGCCGGTACGGCCAATGACGTCACCACGCGGCGGATGAAGAACACCAACGCGGCAGTGACGGCCAACAACTACGTGGGCTACCAGCTCTACCAGGATGCCGCGCATACGCTGGTGTGGGGCGCCACCACGGGCACCAACACCCAGGCCGGTATCGGCACCGGCCTGGCGGTGCCCTACATCGTCTACGGCCAGATCCTCAACCTGAGCACGGCCAACGCTGCGACCGGCAACTACCTGGATACCGTTACCGCCACGATCACCTATTGATGGAGCACGCCCGCATGGCCGGATCCCGCCCGTGGCGCGCCACCGGCGTGGCGCTGCTCGTTCTCAGCCTGCTGCTTTGGGTCACCGCGGCCTCGGCGACCAGCCTGCAGGTCGCGCCCACCAGCCTGCAGCTGGAGGCACGCCAGCGCGCCGGCGAACTGTGGTTGACCAACAGCGGCACCTCGCCGGTGAAGCTGCAGGTCCGGGTATTCCGTTGGGTGCAGCAGGACGGCAACGAACAGCTGCTGCCCACCGAAGATCTGCTGGCCACGCCACCGATGCAGGAGTTGGCCGCCGGCCAGCAGCAGCTGGTACGGGTCATGCGCGCCGTGGCCGACGCGCCGGCTGCGCAGCAGTACTACCGGTTGATCGTCGACGAGGTGCCCGATCTGGCCACGCGCACCGAAGGCATGCAGTTCGTGCTGCGCTATTCCATCCCGGTATTCGTGCAACCCGGCACTGGCAGCCGGCTGGCCCCGCAGCTGCACGCCCGCCTGGTGCGGCTGGACGACGGTCGCAACGGCGTGGAAGTAGGCAATACCGGCAACAGCTATGCGCAGATCGCCGACCTCGCCCTGGGCAGCCCGGAGCGGCCGCGCATCGTCCATCCCGGCCTGTTGGGCTATGTGCTGCCCGGCCAGATCATGCGCTGGCCGCTGGAGCGCACGGCGATCGACCGCGACAACGACCAGATCACGGCCAAGCTCAATGGCGAGTCGGAACAGACGTCGCTGCCGCCACCACCGGCTCGCTGAGGCGCTGATGAGCGCAGCGCTCGGTGCGGCCCTGTCCCCGGCGGCTCATGCAGCCGATGTCTCCGGGGTCTCCGCCGATGCCCTGCTGCCGCCACCAACCCCACTCACGGCCAACCAGACGCTGTACCTGGACGTGACCCTCAACAGCACGCCGCGCGGCCTGCTGCCCTTCACCGACAACCGTGGCCGCCTGCAGGCCAGCCCCGAAATCCTGCGCCAGCTTGGCTTCAACGCCAGCGGCGATGCCCCGGTATACCTCGACCAGATCAGCGGTGCGGTGGTGCGCTATGACGCGCACCTGCAGACCCTCGCGCTGGACGTGCCACTGGACCAGTTGACCCTGCCCACGACCGTGCTCAGCCGCCCGCAGGTCCGTGCCCCGCGCGGCAGCGCCTCGCCCGGCGTCCTGCTCAATTACGACCTGTACGGCAGCCGAGTCGACAGCCTCGGCAACCTTACCCTGAGCTCTGAACTGCGAGTGTTCGGCATCGGTACCGGCACCTTCGAGAACACCGCCGTCAGCCGTCGCTACCAGACCGGAGACCGCCACTGGCGCAGCGAAAGCGTACGCCTCGATACGCGCTGGACGCTGGACTTCCCGGACAAGGCGCTGACTTTGGAGGTGGGCGATTTCTACAGCGGGTTTGTCGACTGGAGCCGGCCGGTACGCCTGGGCGGCATCCAGATCGGCCGCAACTACGGGCTGCAGCCGTATCGCGTTCTTACCCCGACTCCGGCCTTCCTCGGCCAGGCGGTGGTGCCATCGACGGTCGAGCTGTATGTCGATGGCCTGCGCCAGTACAGCGGCCAGGTACCGGTCGGGCCGTTCCAGCTGGCGGCGCAACCGGGCATCAGCGGCACCGGCAGCGCGCAGGTGGTGGTCACCGATGCCTTCGGCCGCATGCAGACCCTGGATTTCAGCTTCTACGGCACCCAGCAGCTGCTCGCCAAGGGCCTGTCGGACTGGTCGCTCGGCGTCGGCCAGCTGCGCGAGCAGTTCGGCGAACGCTCCTTCGCCTACGACGACCGTACCGTGGCAAGCGCCAGCTGGCGCGGCGGCGTCAGCGACACATTCACCGGTGAAGCACATGCCGAGGGCGGCGGCGGCCTGGCGCAGGCCGGCGTGGGTGGCTGGTGGCTGCTGGGCGGCGCCGGCGTGCTCAATGCCGCCTATGCCCACAGCCGCTACCAGGGCCTGCAGGGCGGACAGTGGGCGCTGGGGTACAGCTGGAACAACCGGCGCTTCAATTTCAACCTGCGCAGCGTGCGCAGCCACGGCGACTACCGCGACCTGGGCGCGCTGCAGGCCAACCTGCCGCCCAGCATCAGCGAGCAGGCCACGGTCGGCCTGGACCTGTTGCGCTTGGGCACCCTCAGCGCCAGTTACCTTCGCCTGCGCTACCCCGTTGGCGATGACAACCGTTATGCCAGCCTGTTCTGGTCACGCAGCTGGAGCCCGCGCTGGTCGGCCTACCTGTCGGTCAACCAGAACCTGGACGACAGTGATGACCGCAGCGTCTACCTGTCGCTGACCGCAAGCCTGGGCAACAACCGCCAGGCCAGCCTGTCCAGCCAGCGCAATGGCGACCGCCAGAGCTGGGTCGCCGATGTCACCCAGCCGGTCCCGGGCGACGGCAGCGCAGGCGGTATCGGTTGGCGCGCGCAGGTCCGCCACGGCGACGGCGGCAGCGGCGGCCTGGCCGAAGTCGGCATCCTCAACGATGTCGGCCGCTACGCCTTCGGTGCCTCCCGCCAGGCGGGCCTCAACTACGCCTATGGCAGCGCCAGCGGCAGCCTGGTGTGGATGGCCGGGCACACCTTCGCCGCCCGCGAAGTCGCCGATGCCTTCGCCGTGGTCAGCACGAATGGCGTTGGCGGTGTGCCGGTGCGGCTTGAGAACCGCCTGATCGGTGCCACCGACGAGCGTGGCCTGCTGCTGATCAGCCCGCTGCTGTCCTGGCAGCGCAACCGCGTCTCCATCGACACCCTGGACCTGCCGGCGGACATGCGCGCTGATCGCATCGAGGACTGGGTAACACCTCGCCAGCGCGCCGGCACCGGCCTGACCTTCAACCTGCGTTCGCGCGCGTCATTGCGGCTGATCCTGCAGGACATGAGGGGGCAACCGCTGGAGGTGGGCAGCGAAGTGCAGCTGCCCGATGGCCGCCAGGCCACCGTCGGCTACGACGGCCTGCTGTACCTGGAGGACGTTGCACCTGGCAGCGTGCTGTACATCACCAGCAGCGGTGGCCAGTGCCGGGTCCGCGTGCCGGCACCGCAGGTGGTCGCCGTCGGGGCCAGCGCCCGCCCGGTCCCGCTGCAATGCGTGCCGGAGGTGGCGCCATGAGGATGCTGCTGCTCGGCCTGGTGCTTCTGGCCGGCCTGATCGCCAGTGCACCGACACGCGCGGCCGCGACATGCACCGCCAGCGCCGACGCGCTGCTGCCCTTCGGCAACGTCAGCAGCGGCGCGGCAGGTGCCACCCCCGGCACCTTGAACATCACCGTGAACTGCTCCACCGCCGCACTCAGCCTGATCGCCACCACCGGCATCCGCGTCTGCATCGGCCTGGGCAATGGCACCGGCGGCACCAGTACTTCGCCGTGGCGGACAATGGTCAACGGCAGCAGTGATCCGCTCAATTTCCAGATCTACAACGTCGCCAACTACAGCGAAGTCACCGGCCTGGCACCGCGCGGCACACCTCCCGCACAGGAGCTGACGATGACCTACAACGTGCCGCTGATCGGCGGCTCCGGCAGCCGTACCACGCAGTTGTTCGCACAGATCCCGGCCAACCAGGTGCTGGCCTCCGGCAACTACAGCAGCACCTTCACCGGGGCCAACGTGGTGCTCACCTGGGCCTGGAACGAGGTGCTGCTGGGCACCGCCACCGTACCGGCCACCTGCAATGGCGGCGCTACCGGCACCAACACCGCCAGCAATGCCTTCACCTTCAATGCCACTGCCACCGTGCTGCCGCAATGCGGCAGCTACCTCACCACCACCATGGATTTCGGCAACGTCACCGGCGGCATTCCCGCCAACATCGACCAGACCGCCACCCTCACCCTGACCTGCCTCAAGCGCACCGCCTACCAGGTCGGCCTGAACAACGGTCAGAACAACCCGGCCCTGACCACCACCCGGCGCATGCGCACCACAATCGGCGGCAACAGCTATTACCTGACCTACGAGCTGTACCGGGACGCTGCGCGCAGCCAGCGCTGGGGCAATACGCTCACCGTGGACACCTTCAGCGGCGTCGGCACTGGCAGCGCGCAGACACTGAACATATTCGGGCGTGTGCCTCCCGTTGCCGGACAGCCTCCGGCGGGCACCTACAACGACCTGGTGCAGGTGACGATCACCTACTGAGGGGAGCCCGCTCTACAGAATCCCCCCTGTCGGCCGATACCGCGCATCAAGTCGACAACACGGTGGATCGCAGGTGGTTCGGGCAGTACTGATCGGAGCGATGTCCATCGCCAGCACGACAGCGTGGGCCGAGCCGGCGCCCGTCCCAATGCAGATCCGCCTGACCGTGGTTGAAGGCTGCGTCGGCACGGAGGGCGGCCCACGTTGCCCGGTGCCACAGCAGCACAGCGACGGCGGTCACCTGCCGCCCCAGGTCCGTGAACTGGCCCCGCCAGCACAGGACGAACAGGGGCATTCGCTGCCCGAACCGCCCACCACTTACTACTGATGCGCCGGCTACTGCTTCTGCTGGCCGCGGTGCTGCCCATTGCCGCGCAGGCGCAGGCGCTGGAACTGGTGCCGACCACCCTGCACCTGCCGGCTGCGCAGGGGCGGACCGAGCTGTGGCTGCACAATCCTGGCCCCGGGCATTGGCGCGGCCAGGTGCAGATCTGGGCGTGGGACCAGCAACAGGATGCGGAACACCTGCAGCGCAGCGGGCAGGTGCTGGCCAGTCCGACCTTGCTGGACCTGCCGGCCGGCGCCCGCCAGCGCGTGTGGTTGCTGCCGGCGTCGTCCGCGCCTGTGGCCGCTGAACAGGCATTCCGTATCATCCTGGCACCGGCAGAACCGGCCATGCCGCGCTATTCACTGCCCCTGTTCCGCAGCGAACCGGTCGGCCCAGCGTCCCCCTGCCTGCAGCCAGAGCTGGTGGTCAACGGGTCGCAATTCATGCTGAGACTGTTGAACAATGGCACCCGGCACGCGCGCTTGAGCGACCTTGCCTATGAGACGGCTGGCGGCCAGCGCAGCCTGCTGCTGCCCGACCTTGCCGGCTACGTGCTGGCGGCGCGCCAGCGCCAGTGGCAGTTGCCGCCGCGCGCCGATGGCTATGCAGGCGGCAGGTTCCATGCCCGCCTGCAGGACGGCACACAGGTGATCCTGGCGGCGCGGGCACCCGCAATTGCAGCGAGCCAGCCAAGCGGGCTATAATTGCCCGGATGTCCTGCCGCCCCTGCGCGGGACACCGTCCACACCGGACGTCACCGGTGAATCCACACCTGCTGCCCCCATCCGTGCCGGGGTGCTCCGCAAGGAGTTCGGCCACGGAGGCAACAGGGAAGCCCAACCCCGGAACCTTCAGCGCTTCCACGCGTCCCGCATACCTATCCCGCGGGCGGAATCGCCGGTTCCCCATCAGGAGTTCTGCAATGCCCCAGGTCACCATGCGTCAGATGCTGGAAGCCGGCGTCCACTTCGGCCACCAGACCCGCTACTGGAACCCGAAAATGGCTCCGTACATCTTCGGCGCCCGCGGCAAGATCCACATCATCAACCTGGAAAAGACCGTCCCGCTGTTCAACGACGCGATGAACTTCATCTCGTCGGTTGCCCAGAAGCGCGGCACCATCCTGTTCCTGGGCACCAAGCGCAGCGCGCGTGAGTCGATCCGCGAAGAAGCCGAGCGTTGCGGCATGCCGTTCATGAACCAGCGTTGGCTGGGCGGCACCCTGACCAACTTCCGTACCGTCAAGCAGTCGGTTGCCCGCCTGAAGGAACTGGAAGCCGGTGAATCCGACGGCACCTTCGAGAAGCTGGTCAAGCACGAAGTGCTGGGCCTGCGTCGCGAGCGCGACAAGCTGGAAGCCTCGCTGGGCGGCATCAAGGACATGAACCGTCTGCCGGACGCGATCTTCGTCATCGACATCGGCCACGAAGACATCGCCATCAAGGAAGCCAAGAAGCTCGGCATCCCGGTGATCGCCGTCGTCGATACCAACTACAACCCGGAGCTGGTGGATTACGCGATCCCGGGCAACGACGACGCCATCCGTGCCGTGCAGCTGTACGCACGCGCCGCTGCTGACGCTGTGCTGGAAGGCAAGGCTGCTGCACCGCACGCTGCCACCGTCCGTGAAGAAGAGTTCGCCGACGCTCCGGCCGAAGAAGGCAAGCCGGCTCGCCGCGCTCCGGCCAAGAAGGCTGCTGCCGACAAGGGCGAAGCCCAGGCCTGATCCAGGCCCCGGTGGGCGCCACGCGCCCACCTTTCCTGTCCGCTGCCGATGGCGCGACGACAGGAAACTGTCACACGGGCCGGCCACCATGCCGGCCCAACCCCTTTCTTTCGTGAGGTAATCCCGTGGAAATCACTGCTTCCCTGGTCAAGGAACTGCGCGAGCGCACTGGCGCCGGCATGATGGAATGCAAGAAGGCGCTCACCGAGGCCGGCGGCAACATCGACGCCGCTGCTGAAGCGCTGCGCAAGTCCGGCGCTGCCAAGGCCGACAAGAAGGCTGACCGCGTGGCCGCCGAAGGTCGTCTGGGCCTGGCCCAGGACGGCGGCAAGGCCGTGCTGGTCGAGATCAACTCGGAAACCGACTTCGTCGCCAACGACATCAACTTCAAGAACTTCGTCGATTCCGTCGCTGCCGCTGCACTGGCATCGGGCGCCGCCGACGTGGAAGCCCTGAAGTCGGCCACCCTGCCGACCGGCCAGACCGTCGAAGAAACCCGCGCGACCGCCGTGCAGACCCTGGGTGAGAACATCCAGATCCGTCGCCTGGTCAAGCTGGACACCACCGGCAACGTCGGTTCCTACGTCCACACCAACGGCAAGGTCGGCGTGCTGGTCGACCTGATCGGCGGCGACGCCGAACTGGCTCGCGGCCTGGCCATGCACGTGGCCGCGCTGAAGCCGCCGCACAACAAGGCTGCCGATGTGCCGGCCGAGTTCGTGGAAAAGGAAAAGGAAATCGAACTGGCCAAGATGTCCGAGAAGGACAAGTCCAAGCCGGCCGACATCCTGGAAAAGATCATCAGCGGCAAGATCAACAAGATCGTCAGCGAAGTGACCCTGTACGGCCAGAGCTACGTCCTGGACGGCGACAAGACCGTCGAGCAGGTGGTCAAGGCCGCCGGCGCCGACGTGGCGGGCTTCCAGCTGCTGGTCGTTGGCGAAGGCATCGAGAAGGTGGTGGAAGACTACGCCGCCGAAGTTGCCAAGGCGATGCAGGTCTGATTCCAGCCTCACGGCTGTAATGAAACCAGAAGGAGCCGCGGGAAACCGCGGCTCTTTTTTTATGCCGGTGGGCCTGTGGGTGCCCTTCACCTGTGGGTGGCCGAATCTGTGGGTGCGCACCGTTGGTGCGCACACCGACACCTTTGCGTTGCACGCGAATCAAGCCGATACTCGGCACAGGGAACCTGCAGTCACATAACAGGAACGAAATTCGCAGACTGTGATGCATTCCTAGGTATTCTTGTCCTAATGGAATTGAACGACCCGACATGCCTCCCGAGCTGACAGCTGCACTGGCGCTTTGCCGCAACCTCCCCTCGCCGCCCGGTATTGCCCTGCGCATCATCGAACTGGCCCAGGACCCGGAGGCGGACATCGCAACCGCTGCGGACATCATCGCCATCGACATGGCGCTGAGTGCGCGCATGCTGCGTATCGCCAATTCACCGCTGTATGCCAGCCGGCGCCGGATCGAAAACCTCGGCCAGGCGCTGACCATGCTCGGGCTCAACGCTACGATCAGCCTCGCCCTGGGCTTCACTGTCACCCAGGGCCTGACCGGCAAAGGCGGCGCCGACCACGACCTGCGCCAACGCGCCTGGAAGCGCAGCATCCTCAGCGCACTGGCCGCCAGCCAGCTCGGCCAGGCGCGCGGCCTGCGCAGGCTGGAGGAGCTGATGCTGGCCGGACTGCTGCAGGACATGGGCGTGCTGTGCCTGGCCCAGGCCGAATCCGAACGCTACCTGCCCTTGCTGCGGGAAGCGCGCGACAATCCCGACCTGATCGCGCGCGAGCGCCAGGAACTCGGCTGCAGCCACGCCGACGTCGGTGCATGGGTGGCCGAGGAGTGGGGCCTGCCGCGCTACCTGGTGGACAGCATCCGCCACAGCGAAGACGAAGGCACCGCCGAAAATCCGTTCCAGGCCTGCGTACAGCTGTCTGGTGCCGTCGCCGACATCTGGCTGGATGAAGACGCCGATGGCGCACGCGAACGCGCCCTGCAGCAGGTCCACGACCGCCTGCAGATGGACAGCGCCCGCTTCGACCAGGTGCTGGCGCGGATCAGCGAAGCGCTGCCGGACATCGCCAGCCTGTTCGAGAACGGCCTGAACTCGCCGGCACGCGTGCGTGAACTGATCGACCACGCCCAGGAACTGGCCACCCTGCGCAACCTGCGCGAACTGCAGGATGCCGACCAGGCCCGCCGCCGCGCCGATGAATTCGAGGCCCGCGCCAAGCGCCTGGCCGACCAGGCCCATCGCGACGCGTTGACCGGCGTCCTCAACCGCCGCCAGCTCGAAGCCGTGCTGGAACAGGAATTCCTGCGCGCCGGCCGCCATGGCTGGCCGTTGTCGGTGGCCTTCATCGACCTGGACGATTTCAAGAAGATCAACGATGCGCACGGCCACCTGACCGGCGACGAGGTGCTGCGCGCCTTTGCCGGCAAGCTGCAGGGGCAGCTGCGCAACAGCGACACCGTGGCCCGCTTCGGCGGCGAGGAGTTCGTCGCGCTGCTGCCCAATACCAGTGAGTCGGTGGCCCTGGACGTGATCCGCCGGGTACTGGCGAACATCGTCGCCACCCCGATGGCGGAACTGGAAGGTGGCCCGCTGTTCATCACCTTCTCGGCCGGCGTGGCCACCCAGGGCGGCTACGAGCGCTTTGCCGGCGTGCAGGACCTGCTGCGCGCCGCCGATGACGTGCTCTACCGCTCCAAGAACCTGGGGCGCAACCGGGTCATCGCACGCTCTCCCGGCGAACTGGGGCATGATGAACTGTCTGCCACCGCTGGCGCCGAGCTGGGCTGAATGGTGCGCCCCGGATGCACGGGGCACACCGGTATTTTGCGCCGCAGTGCACAAAACGCTTTGGCCGCGCGCCGCTTGCGCGTAGAATCGCCCGCGATTTCCACGCACCCGAGGTCCCCATGTCCAAGCTCGCCTATCGCCGCATCCTGTTGAAACTTTCCGGGGAGGCGCTGATGGGAGATGAGGACTACGGCATCGACCCCAAGATCATCAACCGCCTGGCCCGTGAAGTCGTCGAGGCCCAGCAGGCCGGCGCCGAAGTCGCCCTGGTCATCGGTGGTGGCAACATCTTCCGCGGTGCAGGCCTGGCCGCTGGCGGCATGGACCGCGTCACCGGCGACCAGATGGGCATGCTGGCCACGGTCATCAACGCGCTGGCCATGCAGGATGCGCTGGAAAAAGTGGGCGCAAAGGCCCGCGTGATGAGCGCGATCAAGATCAACGACGTGTGCGAGGACTACATCCGCCGCCGCGCCATCCGCCACCTGGAAAAGGGCCGCCTGGTGATCTTCGCCGCAGGCGTCGGCAGCCCGTTCTTCACCACCGACTCGGGCGCCGCCCTGCGCGCGATCGAGATCGGCGCCGACCTGCTGCTGAAGGCAACCAAGGTCGATGGCGTGTACGACAAGGATCCGAACAAGTACAGCGACGCTGTCCGCTTCGACAGCCTGAGCTACGACGAAGTGATCCGCCGTGGCCTGGAAGTGATGGATACCGCCGCCTTCGCCCTGGCCCGCGACAGCGACCTGCCGATGCGCGTGTTCGACATGGGCCAGCCGGGCGAGCTGCTGAAGATCCTGCACGGCGAGAACATCGGCACCCTCGTCCAGGGCCGCGATCCGGCCTGAGGCTGAGCGCAAGGCGACCTCCGGGCCGATTCAGGCCCGGCGGCGTCCCGTATTCGCCTATAATCGCCCGATTCCAGTTACATCCAGGACCCTGGCGATGCTCAACGACATCAAGAACAACGCGCAGACGCGCATGGCCAAGAGCATCGACGCTCTTAAGCACACCCTCACTTCGATCCGCACCGGCCGCGCAACGCCGGCCCTGCTGGACCGTGTCACGGTCAATGCTTACGGCAACGCCAGCACGCCGCTGAACCAGGTAGCGTCCGTCTCCAACGCCGACGCCCACTCCCTGCTGGTCACGCCCTTCGACAAGAGCATGATCAAGGAGATCGAAAAGGGCCTGTACAACATCGAGCTGACCCCGAACACCATCGGCACCTCGATCCGCGTCAACCTGCCGCCGCCGACCGAAGAGCGCCGCAAGGAACTGGCCAAGCAGGTACAGAAGGAAGGCGAAGGCGCCAAGATCGCCGTGCGCAACATCCGCCAGGATGCGAACAAGGAAATCGCCAAGCTGCTGAAGGACAAGGCGATCAGCGAAGACGACAAGAAGCGCGGCGAAGACGATATCCAGAAGTTGACCGATGCCAACATCAAGGATATCGACAAGGTCGTCGCCGACAAGGAAAAGGAACTGATGTCGGTCTGAAGTCGATGCCTTCAGTCCCGCCTCCCCTGCCGGCCGCCCTCCCGCGCCACGTCGCCATCATCATGGATGGCAACGGGCGTTGGGCACAGCAGCGCCGTCGCCCCCGCGTGATCGGCCATCGAGCCGGCGCGCGTGCGGTAAACCGCACCATCGAGCGCTGCCTGGAACTGGGCATTCCGGCGCTGACCCTGTTCGCGTTCTCCAGCGAGAACTGGGGCCGGCCGCAGGAAGAAGTCGATGCGTTGATGAAGCTGTTCCTCGGCGCGCTCGACCGCGAAGTGGACGAGCTGCATCGGCGCGGCGTGCGCGTGCGCTTCATCGGCGAACGCGAGCGCTTCGGTGCTGCCCTGGTCAGCCGCATGCAGCTGGCCGAACAGCGCACCGCCGACAACAGCACACTGACCCTGTCGATCGCCGCCAGCTATGGTGGCCGTCAGGACATCGCCCGTGCCGCACGCGCACTGGCTGTTGAAGTTGCAGCCGGCCGCCTGCTTCCCGAGCAGATCGACGAATCCCTGCTGGGGCGACAGGTGGCCCTGGCCGACCTGCCGCCACCGGACCTGTTCATCCGCACCGGCGGCGATACCCGCATCAGCAATTTCCTGCTGTGGCAGCTGGCGTATACCGAGCTGTGGTTCACCGAAGCGCTGTGGCCGGATTTCGATGCCGCGCAGCTGCAGCTGGCGCTGGATGCCTACGCCAGCCGTGAGCGCCGCTTCGGCCTGACCAGCGCCCAGATCGCCGCCCTGGCCACCGAGACGTCCAGCCCATGACCAAGACCCGAGTCCTCGCCGCGCTGATCATGGCGCCGGTCGCCATTGCCGCGATCCTGTTGCTGCCCACGCAATGGCTGGCCGCCGCCGCCGCTGCCGTGCTGCTGATCGGCCTGTGGGAATGGCTGAAGCTGGCCGACGTCGAAGACACCCTCGCCCGCACCGTGCTGCTGGTCCTCAACCTGGTGCTGATGGTGCTGCTGGTGTGGGCCGATGCCGGCACCCTGGTGCTGTTCCAGATCGCGACCCTGGTGGGCGTGGCGTGGTGGCTGGGCGCGCTGGTGTGGCTGCGCTTCTTCAACTTCGGCGCGCAGCCTGGCAGTCCGGCGCGCATCCTCAAGCTGCTGGCCGGCACCCTGGCCATCGTGCCGGCGTGGGCTGCGCTGGTGCTGATCCATGCCGGCGGCGACCCGCCCGGCCATCAGGGCCACCTGTGGCTGCTGGCCGCGCTGGCACTGGTCTGGGCCGCTGATTCGGGCGCCTACTTCGCTGGCCGTCACTTCGGCAAGCACAAGCTGGCACCGCGGATCAGCCCTAACAAGACCTGGGAAGGCCTCGTCGGCGGGCTGATCGCCGGCGTTGCGGTGGCCGTCGGCCTGGGCTGGCTGGCCGGCATCGATGCCGCGCACCTGCCCGGCCTGCTGGTTACCTCGGTGGTGGCCGTATTCGCCTCGGTACTGGGCGACCTGTTCGAAAGCCTGATCAAGCGCCATGCCGGCGCCAAGGATTCAGGCCACCTGATCCCCGGCCACGGCGGCGTGCTCGACCGCGTCGACGGCGTGCTGGCGGCCATCCCGGTGTTCGCACTGGGCAAGGAAATCTTCGGGTTCTGACCATGGAAGCTGCTGCAGACCTGCGCCGGGTCGCCGTATTCGGCGCCACCGGCTCGATTGGTGCCTCCACGCTTGACGTGATCGCCCGCCATCCGCTGCGGTACCAGGCCACCGTGCTTGCCGCCGGCCGCCAGGTACAGGCACTGCTGGCCCTGTGCCGGCAGCACCGGCCCGCGCATGCGGTGATCGCCGATGAAACCCTGTATGCCGAACTGCGCGACGGCCTGCGCGAAGCCGGCCTGGCCACCCAGGCCCATGCCGGCCATGCCGCGCTGGACCAGCTGGCGGCCAGCGACGCCTGCGACACCGTGGTTGCCGCGATCGTCGGCGCCGCCGGCCTGTCCTCGACCCTGGCCGCCGCTGCGGCCGGCAAGCGCATCCTGCTGGCCAACAAGGAATCGCTGGTACTGGCCGGCGAACTGCTGACCCGTACCGCCGAACGTGCCGGCGCCGAGATCATCCCGATCGACAGCGAGCACAGCGCGATCTTCCAGTGCCTGCGCTCACGTGATGCCAGCCTCGACGGTGCCGGCGTGCGCCGCATCCTGCTGACCGCCTCGGGTGGCCCATTCCGCGGGCGCAGCCGCGCCGAACTGCAGCAGGTCACCCCGGCCCAGGCCGTGGCGCATCCGAAGTGGTCGATGGGGCCGAAGATCTCGGTCGATTCGGCGACGTTGATGAACAAAGGCCTGGAGGTCATCGAGGCCCACCACCTGTTCGGCGTCCCCGGCGAACGCATCGAGGTGCTGGTGCATCCGCAGAGCCTGGTGCATTCGCTGGTGGAGTTCGTTGACGGCTCCACGCTGGCGCAGATGGGCCTGCCGGACATGCGCACCACCCTGGCCGTAGGCCTGGGCTGGCCGCAACGGATCGAATCGGGCGTGTCCGGGCTGGACCTGCTCGCCCAGGGCCGGCTGGATTTCGAGGCTCCCGATACCGACGCCTTCCCCTGCCTGGCCTTGGCGTGGCAAGCGATGCGCGCCGGTGGCACCGCTCCGGCGGTGCTGAACGCCGCCAACGAAGAGGCTGTTTCAGCGTTTCTTCAGGGCCGCATAGGCTTCCTGACCATTCCGACGCTGGTTGCTAACGCTCTTTCAACACTGCCGACCGAACCAGCCGATACACTTGAGGTTCTGTTGTCCGCCGACCAGCGGGCCCGCCAGCTGACCCTGAACGCCATCGCCGCCACCTGAACAGCGCACCCATCCCGTATGACGCCGCCGCCCGTGTCCGCCAATGTGAACCTGCATGACTGACTTCATCGGATCGGTCTGGTGGATGATCGTCAGCCTTGGGCTGCTGGTCACCTTCCACGAATTCGGGCATTACTGGGTCGGGCGGCTGTGCGGGGTCAAGGTGCTGCGCTTCTCGGTGGGCTTCGGCCGTCCGCTGTGGTCGCGCCGCGACCGCCATGGCACCGAGTTCGCCATTGCCGCCATCCCGCTGGGCGGCTATGTGAAATTCCTCGACGAACGCGAAGTCGAGGTCCATCCGCACGAGCGCGGCCAGGCCTTCAACCACAAGACCGTGTGGCAGCGCATCGCCATCGTCGCGGCCGGCCCGATCGCCAACCTGCTGCTGTGCATCCTGCTGCTGTGGGCGATGTTCGTGATCGGCAAGCAGGACTATTCCCCAACCGTCGGCCGCGCTACCGGTATGGCCGCCACGGCCGGGCTCGGCAGCGGCGACCGCCTGCTGCGCGTGGACGGCCGCGATGTGATCACCCTGGGTGAGGCCAGCATGGCCCTGACCGCGGCGGCGATGGATCGTCGCGACGTGACCCTGCAGGTTCTCGACCCAGCAGACCAGCTGCGCTCGCGCACCCTGCCGCTGTCGCAGCTGCCGGCTGGTTTCGATGAACGCCGGGTTCCGATCCTGGCCGGGGTGTACTGGCGTGCGTGGCTGCAGCCACCGCTGGTGGACAACATCGTGAAGGGTTCGGCTGCAGAGGGTCACCTGCAGGCCGGCGATCTGATCGTGGCGATCGACGGCCAGCGCATCGACAGCGTCGAGCAGGCCATCAGCGAAGTGGGCAGCCTCGGCCGTCGCGGTGGCCCGGCGATGATCGAGGTGCTGCGTGGTGGCGAGCGCCTGGCGCTGGAGATCACCCCGCGCCAGGGCAAGGACGGCAAGGGCCAGCCCATCTGGCAGATCGGCGCCGGCTTTGCCCAGAGCTACAGCCCCGCCTACGACACCCTGCTCAAGTTCGGCCCGCTGCAGTCGGTCACGGTCGCGGTGCGCGAAACCGGCAGGATGGCCGCCGATTCATTGGCCATGATGGGCCGGATCGTGACCGGCAAAGCCTCGCTGCAGAACGTTTCCGGCCCGGTCACCATTGCCCGGGTCGCCAATATTTCGGCCAAACGTGGCGTGGACTGGTTCATCCAGTTCCTCGCCCTGCTGTCGCTGAGCCTGTGCATCATCAACCTGCTGCCGATCCCCATCTTGGACGGCGGCCACCTGCTGTATTACCTTATCGAGTTGGTCAAGGGCAGCCCGCTGAGCGAGCGTGCCGTCGCCGCCGGCCAATACATCGGCCTGGCGTTGCTGGCCGGGCTGATGGGATTGGCGTTCTACAACGACATCCTCGGCCTGGTCCCGCGATGAACTTTTCCATGTTTTTGCCGTCTACAGCGTCGGCATCCCTTACCAATGAAATCGACCTTCCTACCGGACGTGACATGACGCGACTCCCCAATCGCCGCCTGCTGGCCCTCGCCCTCGCCGCCGTCACCGGCGCTCCCGCCCTGGCCCAGGCAGCCGAGCCCTTCACTGTCAGCGACATCCGCGTCGACGGCCTGCAGCGCATCAGCTCCGGTACGGTGTTCACCTACCTGCCGGTCGAGCGTGGCGAGACGGTCACCGACAGCAAGGTCGGCGAGACCATCCGCGCCCTGTACAAGACCGGCTTCTTCGAAGACGTGCAGCTGGATCGCCAGGGCAGCATCCTGGTGGTGACCGTCAAGGAACGTCCGGCGATCAACAAGCTGACCGTCACCGGCAACAAGGACATCAAGTCCGACCAGCTGCTCAAGGGTCTGTCCGACATCGGCCTGACCGAAGGCGGCACCTTCGATCGCCTGAGCCTGGATCGCGTGACCCAGGAACTTCGCCGCCAGTACAACGATCGTGGCAAATACACCGTCGACATCACCCCGACCGTGAGCCCGCTGGACCGTAATCGCGTCGACATCGCCATCGCGATCAAGGAAGGCAAGGCGGCCAAGATCCGCCACGTCAACATCGTCGGCACCGAGAAGTACGACAGCAAGGACATCCTGGAATACTGGGAGTCCAAGGAGCACAACTGGGCGTCGTGGTACCGCCGTGACGACCAGTACTCCAAGGAAAAGCTGTCCGGCGACCTGGAGAAGCTCAACTCCTGGTACCTGGACCGCGGCTATGTCGACTTCAGCATCGACTCGACGCAGGTGTCGATCAGCCCCGACAAGCGCGACATGTTCATCACCGCCGGCGTGACCGAAGGCGACCAGTACAAGATCTCCGAGATCAAGGTCAGCGGCGATACGATCCTGCCGCAGGAAGACGTCGAGCGCATGGTCGTGCAGAAGTCCGGCGACACGTTCTCGCGTGCCCTGCTGGAATTCAGCTCCGACTCGATCACCAACTCGCTGTCCAACATCGGTTATGCCTTCGCCAAGGTGAACCCGATTCCGACCACCAACCGCGCCGAGCAGACCGTGGCGGTCAACATGCAGGTCGTGCCCGGCCCGCGCGTGACGGTCCGCCGCATCATCTTCAAGGGCAATACCCGCACCTCCGACGAGGTGATGCGCCGCGAAATGCGCCAGTTCGAGAACAGCTGGTACTCGCAGGCCGCGATCGACCGTTCCAAGATCCGCCTGCAGCGCCTGGGTTACTTCGAGGCGGTGGAAGTGGAAACCCCGCCCGTCAGCGGCAGCAACGACCAGGTCGACGTCGTCTACAACGTCAAGGAAACCACCTCGGGCAGCTTCGTGTTCGGCCTGGGCTATTCGCAGTCCTACGGCATGACCACCTCGGTGCAGCTGTCGCAGAACAACTTCCTGGGCGGCGGCAACCGCGTGTCGGTCGAAGCTTCGCGTAGCAGCTACCTGCAGCGCTACGGCTTCAGCTACACCAACCCGTACTTCACCGATGACGGCGTCTCGCTGGGTTACAACCTGTCCTGGCGCGAACTGGACTACTCCGACTTCAACACCGCGCAGTACAACAGCACCAACGGTTCGGCGCAGGTGGTATTCGGCGTGCCGATCACCGAGACCGACACCGTCTCGCTGATGTTCGGCATCGACAGCAACCAGATCACCACGTACGCGGGCTCGACCCCGAAGTCGATCATCGATTACATCGATGCCGTCGGCAGCCGCACCTTCCATGCGTGGCGCACCGAGCTGGGTTGGGCCCGCGACTCGCGCAACGACTACTTCATGCCGACCCGCGGTACCTACCAGCGCGTGGGCCTGGAAACCACCCTGCCGGGTTCGACCATCGAGTACTACAAGCTGAACTACCAGATCAGCAAGTACTGGCCGATCATCCCCTCGCTGGTGATCAACACCCGCGCCGAAATCGGCTACGGCGATGCCTACGGCAACGACAAGACCCGCGTGATCGACAACGGCGACGGCACCACCCGCACCGTCACCGCGTCGGGCCTGCCGTTCTACGAGAACTTCTACGCCGGTGGTACCAACTCGGTTCGTGGCTTCGAGGACAACACCCTCGGCCCGCGCGAAGTCACCAACGGCTATCCGAACGGCCAGCCGCTGGGTGGTTCGCTGAAGACCGTCGGTTCGGTCGAAGCCTACTTCCCGCGCCTGTTCGACAGCCCGTCGGCCCGTGTGTCGGCCTTCGTCGACTTCGGCAACGTCTACAACGGCACCGACAACTTCAAGGCCAACGAGCTGCGCGTCTCCACTGGTGTAGCCCTGCTGTGGCGCGCCCCGGTCGGCCCGATCTCGATCAGCTATGCGTTCCCGCTGAAGAAGAAGGACGGCGACGAGATCGAACGTCTGCAATTTACGTTTGGTGGCCAGTTCTAACTGGCCCCCAAACGTTCCCACGGTTTGCGATGCAAACCGCGGGGCCTATCCTGCTCCCTATGCCCCGCGCCGCTACGCATGCCATCCATGGCATGCGCCCTTCGGGCCGTTGCATAGCAACGTTGGGAATCGCTCCTGCGATTCCCAGCGGCGCGCCCCCCTTAACAAAGGGCGGCTCTCCACCAGACGGGGTACGAATCGCCGGGCTCTGCCCGGCGTTTTTGTTTTCGGGCGCCCGCGCGGGCGCGGCAGCCGAACTGCTTTTGATTTTTTCTGTTTTTCCGTGGCTGGCACTCGCGCCAGACCGTCGAAGGGCGGATGGGTGGGGCCCGCGAGGGTGTGAGCCGCATGGATGCGGCGACCAAGGCTACAGGGACGTACTTGCGCCGTCCCTCGCGGGCCCCACCCGTCCGACCCGGCCCTCGGGCCTCACTCTGCCAGCCACGAGGGGCCCCGCCGTTGGCCGCAGAACCGCTCCCGCATGACCGCAATGGCGTCACACGTTAAACTCCCGCCGTGAATACTCCTACCTACACCGCCCAGCAACTCGCCGATCAGTTCGGCCTGCAGGTCCATGGCGACCCAGGCACCGCCATCCATGGCGTGGCCACCCTCGCCCATGCCGGTGCCGGCCAGCTGACCTTCCTTGCCAATCCGCGCTACCGCGCCCAGCTGGCCGACAGCCAGGCCGGCATCGTAGTGCTGCGCGCCGAGGATGCCGACGCGGCTCCCGGCACCGCGCTGGTTGCCAAGGACCCTTACACCACCTTTGCCAAGATCGGCGCGCTGTTCGACATCGCCCCGACCCGCCCGCCGGGCATCCATCCCAGCGCAGTGATCGATCCGCAGGCGCAGGTCGCCGCCAGCGCCCACGTCGGTCCGTTCGTCACCATCGGCGCACGCAGCGTCATCGGCGAGAACTGCATCATCGGCGCCGGCAGCATCATCGGCGAAGACTGCACCCTCGACAGCGGCTGTGAACTGATCGCCCGCGTCACCCTGGTCACCCGCGTCAAGCTGGGCAAGCGCGTGCGCATCCATCCCGGCGCCGTGCTGGGCGCCGATGGCTTCGGCCTGGCCATGGACGCTGGCAAATGGATCAAGGTGCCGCAGCTTGGCGGCGTGCGCATCGGCGACGACTGCGAGATCGGCGCCAACACCTGTGTCGACCGTGGCGCGCTGGAAGACACCGTGCTGGCCGAGGACGTCCGCCTGGACAACCTGGTGCAGATCGCACACAACGTGCAGATCGGCGCCCACTCGGCCATCGCAGGCTGCACCGGCATTGCCGGCAGCGCCAAGATCGGCCGTTACTGCCTGCTCGGCGGCGCCGTTGGCGTCGTCGGTCATCTTGAAATCTGCGACAAGGTCGTGATCACCGGCAAATCGGTGGTCCGCAACTCCATCACCGAGCCGGGCGAGTATTCCTCCGGCACGCCCCTGACCGACAACCGCACGTGGCGCAAGAATGCCGCGCGCTTCAAGCAGCTCGATGCACTGGCCCGTCGCATCCTGTCTGTGAGCAAGGAGAAAGAATGAGCCACACCCAGACCCTGCCGGACATGGCGCAGATCCAGACGCTGCTTCCGCACCGCTACCCGTTCCTGCTGGTGGACAAGGTGGTGTCGATCGACTACGAGAAGCGCACGATCGTCGCGACCAAGAACGTCAGCATCAACGAGCCGTTCTTCCAGGGCCACTTCCCGGGCCAGCCGATCATGCCCGGCGTACTGATCATCGAAGCCATGGCCCAGGCCGGCGGCGTGCTGACCCAGTTGACGCTGGGCCGCGATGCGCAGTCCAAGCTGTTCTACATGGTCAAGGTCGACAAGGCCCGCTTCACCAAGCAGGTGGTGCCCGGTGACGTGCTGGAGATGCACGTGGAGATCAAGCGCGTGATCCGCAACATGGCCGTGTACGACTGTGTGGCCAAGGTCGACGGCGAAGTCGTCGCCTGCGCCGAGGTGCTGTGCGCCGGCACCCGCGAATGACCCTGGCTGGAGGTCCGAGATGAGCGACAACGCCCCCCTGATCCACCCCACTGCCGTGATCGATCCGTCGGCGCGCCTGGCCGACGATGTCCGCGTGGGCGCGTTCACGATCATCGGGCCGGACGTCGAGATCGGTGCCGGCACCGAGGTCGGTCCGCACTGCAGCATCCATGGCCCGACCCGGATCGGCCGCGACAACCGTTTCATCGGCCATGTCGCGGTCGGCGGCGAACCGCAGGACAAGAAGTACGGCGGTGAACGCACCGAACTGGTGATCGGCGACCGCAACGTGTTCCGCGAGTTCGTCACCCTCAACCGTGGCACTGGCGGCGGCGGTGGCATCACCACCATCGGCGATGACAACTGGATGCTGGCCTACACGCACGTGGCCCACGATTGCCACGTCGGCAACTTCTGCGTGTTCTCCAACAACACCACGCTGGCCGGGCACGTGACCGTGGGTGACTACGTGATCATCAGCGGCTTCGCCGGTGCGCACCAGTTCTGCCGCATCGGTGCCCATGCCTTCCTCGGCATGGGCGCGCTGACCAATGGCGACGTGCCCCCGTTCACCATGGTCGGCACCGACTCGCTGGGCCGCCCGCGCGGCATCAACAGCGAGGGCCTGAAGCGTCGCGGCTTCGATCCCGAACGCATCACCGCCATCAAGCGTGCCTACCGCACGCTGTACGTGGCGGGCCTGCCGCTGGCCGAAGCCAAGGCACAGCTGGCCGAGCAGGCGCGCGACAGTGACGACGTCAAGTCGATGCTGGACTTCATCGAGCACACCGAGAGGCACCTGCTGCGATGAGCAGCGCGACCGGCCAGGCGCCGGCCGGCGCCGAGGTGATTTCGCTGGCCTCGATGGCCGGCAGCGTGCCTGCACACCGGGTGCTCAGCGAGCGCCCGTTGCGGATCGCCCTGGTCGCCGGTGAAGCCTCCGGCGACCTGCTCGGCGCAGGACTGGTGCGCGAACTGAAGGCCCGCTTCCCGCATGCCGAATTCGCCGGCATCGGCGGCGATGCCATGCGCAGCGCCGGCTGCCAGACCTGGCACGATGCCAGCGAACTGGCGGTGATGGGCCTGACAGAAGTCCTGCGTCATCTGCCGCGGCTGCTCAAGCTGCGTTCGGCCTTCCGCCAGCGTGCGCTGGAGTGGCAACCGGATGTGTTCATCGGCATCGACGCTCCGGACTTCAATCTGGGCATCGAACGCTGGCTGAAACAGCGTGGCGTGCGCACCGTGCACTACGTCAGCCCTTCGGTGTGGGCATGGCGCGAGAAGCGTGCCGAGAAGATCGGCAGCAGCGCCGACCTGGTGCTGTGCCTGTTCCCGATGGAACCGCCGATCTACGCCAAGCACGGCATCGACGCGCGCTTCGTCGGCCATCCGATGGCCGATGACATCCCGCTGCACGTCGACCGGGAAGCGGCCCGGATCGAGCTCGGCCTGCCCGCCTCGGCCAAGGTGCTGGCCGTGCTTCCCGGCAGCCGCCTGGGCGAGATATCCAAGCTCGGCGAAGCCTTCTTCGAGGCCGCCTGGCAGGTATCCGAGCGCATTCCCGGCCTGCACGTGGTGGTGCCGGCGGCCAATGCGGCCTGCCGGCGCCTGATCGAAGAGCAGCTGTCACGCTCGGCGCTGCCGGTGGCCTATTCGCATGTACTGGACGGCCAGGCACGCAATGCGATGATCGCCGCCGACGTGGTGGTGCTGGCCTCCGGTACCGCCACCCTGGAGGCGATGCTGGTGAAGCGCCCGATGGTGGTCGGCTACCGGGTCAACGAACTGACGTACCGCCTGGTGAAGGCGCTGGGGTTGATCAAGGTCGACCGCTTCGCCCTGCCCAACATCCTGGCCGGCCAGGACCTGGCGCCAGAGCTGATGCAGCACGACTGCACGCCGGAAAAACTGGCCGCCGCCATCCAGCAGTGGTTCGACCATCCGCAGCGGATCGCCGACCTGCAGGGCACCTACGCGCGCCTGCATGAACGACTGCGCCGCAATGCATCGGCGCGCGCAGCCGATGCCGTTGGCGAGCTGCTGGTCCGCGGCCAGGAAAAGGCATGAGCCGCCGCCACGCCGCAGCCGCCAGCCTGGCCTTGTTCGATGGTGCCGCGGTGATCGACCCCGGCCACCGCATCGCCGGTGTCGACGAAGCCGGACGCGGACCGCTGGCCGGCCCCGTCGCGGTGGCAGCGGTGGTGTTCGACCCGCAGCGGCCACGACTGAACGGCCTGGATGATTCCAAGCAGCTGACCGCGGCCCGCCGCGAGCAGCTGCATGACCGCATCCTCGACCGCGCCCTGGCCTGGCACGTGGTGCTGGTGGACGTGGAAGCCATCGATCGCCTGAACATCTATCAGGCCACCCTGCAGGGCATGCGCGATGTGGTCGCGGCGGTGGCCCACGTGGCCGGCTTCGCCCGCATCGACGGCAACGTGGTACCCAAGGGGCTGGTGCTGCCGGCGCAGGCGCTGGTCGGCGGCGATGGCATCGACCGCGCGATCATGGCGGCCTCGATCCTGGCCAAGGTCTCGCGCGACCGCTACATGCTGGACCTGCACGCACGCCACCCGCAGTACGGCTTCGACCAGCACAAGGGCTACGGCACCCCGGCGCATCTGGCCGCCCTGCGTGAACACGGCCCATGCGCGGAGCACCGGCGCAGCTTCGCCCCGGTGCGCGAGTGCCTGGAGGCGCCGCCGGCTGGGGCGGCCGCCATCGCGATCGCCTGAACGTTCGCCGGGCATGGCCCTGCGCTACCACGGCAACATGAACGCCCCCGGTAGCGCCGTGCCATGCCCGGCGGCATTGGCGATATCGCGCACCGTCAAGTCCTTGTCGCAACCCCCTGCCCTCGCTACCCTGACCGGGCACTCCAGCGCTTCCCGACCCCGGCGACGATTCCCGCGTCTGCACCCGGGGCCTGCGCGCTCCAACCTGGTCCGGCATGTCCAACTCCCGCTTCGTACATCTCCACGTCCACACCGAGTTCTCGCTGGCGGACTCCACCATCCGCGTGCCGGCCAAGCCGGACCAGGCTGACCCGAAGAAGGCCAAGCAGGCCAACCTGCTGTCGCGCTCGGTCGAACTCGGCCTGCCTGCGCTGGCGGTGACCGACCTCAACAACCTGTTCGCCCTGGTCAAGTTCTACAAGGCCGCCGAAGGCGTGGGCATCAAGCCCATCGCCGGCGCCGACGTGATGATCGCCGAAGAAGGCCAGGACCCGTGGCGGATGACTCTGCTGTGTCGCGACCGCGAGGGCTACCTGAGCCTGTCGCGTCTGCTGACCCGGGCATGGATGGAAGGCCATCGCCCCGAGGGCGGCGTGGCGGTGCATCCGGACTGGCTGAAGGCCGGCAACGCCAACCTGTTCGCCCTGGCCGGCCGTGAGAGTCTGGCCGGGCGCCTGGCGCTGGATGGCAAGCACGATCTGGCCGAACAGCAGCTGGCCGACTGGCAGCGCGTGTTCGGTGACGGCCTGCACCTGGAGCTGACCCGCACCGGCCGCGATGGCGAAGAGAGCTTCAACCAGTTCGCGCTGATGGCCGCCGGCCAGCGTGGCCTGCCGGTGATCGCCAGCAACGACGTACGCTTCCTGTCACCGTCCGATTTCAGCGCGCACGAAGCCCGCGTGTGCATCTCCACCGGCCGCGTGCTGGATGACCCCAAGCGCCCACGCGAGTACAGCGACCAGCAGTACCTGAAGTCGGCCGAAGAGATGTGCGCGCTGTTCGCCGACATCCCCGATGCGATCGACAACACGCTGGCGCTGGCCGAGCGCTGCAACATCGAGATGCGCCTGGGCACCTACTTCCTGCCCGACTATCCGGTGCCCGACGAGGAGACGCTGGACAGCTGGATCCGCAGCGAGTCGCGCAAGGGCCTGGCCGCACGCCTGGAAAAGAATCCCATCGCGCCCGGCATGACCGCGCAGGATTACAGCGACCGCCTCGAGTTCGAGCTGGACACCATCATCAAGATGGGCTTCCCCGGCTACTTCCTGATCGTGGCCGACTTCATCCAGTGGGGCAAGGCGCAGGGCATTCCGATCGGCCCGGGCCGTGGTTCGGGTGCGGGTTCGCTGGTGGCGTGGGCACTGCAGATCACCGATCTGGACCCGCTGCCGTACAACCTGCTGTTCGAGCGCTTCCTCAACCCCGAACGCGTGTCGATGCCCGACTTCGACATCGACTTCTGCATGGACCGCCGCGACGAGGTCATCGACTACGTTGCGCGCAAATATGGCCGCGAGCGGGTCAGCCAGATCATCACCTACGGCACGATGGCGGCCAAGGCGGTGGTGCGCGACTCCGGCCGCGTGCTCGGCTTCCCCTACGGCCTGGTCGACGGCGTCGCCAAGCTGATCCCGAACATCCTCGGCATCTCGCTGAAGGATGCGATGGGTGAGGGCAAGGACAGCGAGATGGCTTCGCCCGAGCTGATCCAGCGCTACCAGAGCGAGGACGACGTCCGCGACCTGATCGACCTGGCACGGCAGCTGGAGGACCTGACCCGCAACGCCGGCAAGCACGCCGGTGGCGTGGTGATCGCGCCCGAGCCGTTGAGCGAGTTCTGCCCGCTGTTCGCCGAACACGATGAAGACGGCCGCGGCAAGAATCCGGTCACCCAGTTCGACAAGAACGACGTTGAAGAAGTCGGCCTGGTGAAGTTCGACTTCCTCGGCCTGCGCACGCTGACGATCATCGACTGGGCGGTGAAGGCGATCAACAAGCGCCATGAGCGCGCCGGCATTCCGCCGGTGGACATCACCCAGCTGCCGCTGGACGATGCGCCCACCTACAAGGACATCTTCGCCTCGGGCAATACCGGCGCGGTGTTCCAGTTCGAATCCTCGGGCATGCGCCGCCTGCTGAAGGACGCCAAGCCCGACCGTTTCGAAGACCTGATCGCGCTGGTGTCGCTGTACCGACCCGGCCCGATGGACCTGATTCCCTCCTTCGTCGACCGCAAGCACGGGCGCGAAGACGTGGAGTATCCCGATCCGCGCACCGAGCGCATCCTGCGCGACACCTACGGCATCATGGTGTACCAGGAGCAGGTGATGCAGATGGCGCAGATCGTCGGCGGCTACTCGCTGGGCGGCGCCGACCTGCTGCGCCGTGCGATGGGCAAGAAGGTGCCGGCGGAAATGGCCAAGCACCGCGAGATCTTCCGCGAAGGTGCGGCCAAGGACGGCGTCGGCGAAGCCAAGGCCGATGCGATCTTCGACCTGATGGAGAAGTTCGCCGGCTACGGCTTCAACAAGTCGCACGCCGCCGCCTACGCGCTGGTGAGTTACCAGACGGCCTGGCTCAAGCGCCATTACCCGGCCGAGTTCATGGCCGCGACGCTGTCTTCGGACATGGACAACACCGAAAAGGTGGTCGGCTTCCTGGACGAGGTGCGCAACCTCGGCCTGACCGTGCTGCCGCCGAAGGTGAACCAGTCCGCCTTCATGTTTGAAGCGTCCACGCCGGACACGATCCAATACGGCCTGGGGGCGATCAAGGGCGTCGGCCAGGGTGCCTGCGAAGCGGTGGTGGAGGAACGCCTTCGCGGCGGCGACTACACCGACCTGCTCGACTTCTGCACCCGCATCGGTTCGGCCAAGCTCAACCGGCGCACGCTGGAAGCAATGATCAACTGCGGTGCGCTGGATGAGCTGGGCCACAACCGTGCCTCGCTGATGCTGCAGCTGCCGGAAGTGATCAAGGCCACCGAACAGATGGCGCGCGAGCGTGCGTCCGGCCAGAACTCGCTGTTCGGCGGCCCCGAGCCGGGCGTGCAGGCCATCCACCTGGAGCTGCAGGAAACCGATGAATGGCCGTTGCTGCAGCGCCTCAACGGCGAGCGCGACACGCTGGGCTTCTACCTCAGTGGCCACCCGTTCGACCCGTGGCGCGATGACGTGCGCGATCTGGTCGGTACCGACCTCGGCTCGGTGGAAAAGATCTGGAGCGCCAACAGCAACAGTGGTGGCGGCGAGAAGCGCTGGCGTCCGGAAGTGCAGACCGTGCTGGCCGGCCAGGTGGTCGGCGTGCGCCGCAAGGGCGAGAGCCAGATCTTCATCCAGCTGGAAGATGGCCGTGGCCGCGTCGAATGCAGCGCGTTCTCCGATGCCATGGCCGAGTTCGGCCACCTGATGACCAAGGACCGTATCCTGGTGGTCAAGGGCGGCCTGCGCGAAGACGAATTCAATGGCGGCTTCGCACTGCGCATCCGCCAGTGCTGGGACTTCGACGAGGTCTGTGCGAACTACGCCACGCGCCTGTCGCTGCGGTTGGACCTGCGCCATCAGCGACCGGTGTGGGAGCGCATCGACGCCCTGCTCGACCGCCATCGCCCCGGCCGCACGCCCCTGCGCCTGGACCTGCTGCTGAAGGGCCCCGATGGCGGCATCGCCGGCATGCTCGATGTTTCCGGGCAGAGCGCGGTGCGCGTCGATTCCAAGCTGATGGAGGCGCTGCGCGCCGAACCGGCCGTGCGCACGCTGAAGGTGCGCTACAGCCCGCCATGGGCCAGCTGAGGCTGGCCCCGGATCCGTTGCTGTTTTCCCGCTGCATACGTCAAGGACGATTGCCCGTAATGAAGAACCTGCTGTTGCCGATGATGGCCGCGCTCGCGCTGGCCGGCTGTTCCTCCAAGGTCGATTTCGAGATCGACAACCCGACCGATGCGCCGCTGGCGATCAGCATCGATGGCAAGGACCTGCCGGTGGCCGCGCACGCGTCGCGACCGATCAGCCTGGCTGCCGGTGAGCATCACCTGCATACCGACCGCCTGGGCGATGTGCGCTTCATCGTCTACGCCGACGGCCGCGGCGGCCTGATCAATCCCAGCCTCAGCGAGTACGTGACGGCGCGCGAGATCTATGTGACCGGCGAGGACAAGCTGAAGAACTTCGGTGTCAGCGGCCTGGGCATCGAGCTGGGCGGCGTCGAGTTCAAGGGACCGTTCGAAAAGCACCATGGCCTGTTCATCGACAAGACCTGGAACTTCGGCGTGCGCGAGCCGTTCCCCGAGGAGCAGGTGGTTGCGCACGTGGACTCGACCGGCGGCCGGATCAGCACCAAGATCTTCACCGCGCCGGAGTTCATCACCTACATCGAGGCCAGCATGGGAGAACCTGGTGCCTACAAGCGCGAGCAGCCCGCCGGCTACGTGGCCCCGGCCTACACGCTGGAACCGGCGCCGGCGCTGCCCGCGCTGGACCCGGCCTTCGAGGCCCATGCCGGTCCGGTGCGCGACATCTATGCCCGCTGGCTGAAGGCCACCACGGCCAGCGAGCAGAAGGCCCTGCGCAAGGAAGACTTCCAGGCGCAGATGGCCTTCACCCAGGCCACCATGACGCTCGGCGCGAAGCTGCCGGTGGCAGCCAACCAGGCCTACAACGACTTCGTGACGATCCGCAGTACCGAAATGGCCCGCAGCGCGCTGGTCCTGCCCTGAACCGGCGGCCGGCGGACCGACTGGCGCCGCCGGCCCCCACTGCGCTACCGTCGGCTTCCAGACGAAGGCGTACGGGCCGTTCCTGCGCATTCGGCTAGAATTCCCCTCTTCTTTACACGACGGCTTCCGATGAATCCGAACTACCTCGACTTCGAGCAACCCATCGCCGACCTGGAAGCCAAGATCCAGGAACTGCGCAACGCCAGTGCCGGGCCGGCGGTCAATGTCGAGGCCGAAGTGCATGCGCTGCAGGACAAGCTGCGTGTGCGCACCGCACAGATCTTCCGCAACCTGACCTCGTGGCAGGTGCTGCAGCTGGCCCGCCATCCGTCGCGCCCGTACACCGCCGACTACATCCGCATCATCTGCGATGAGTTCCAGGAACTGGCCGGCGACCGTGCCTTCGCCGACGACAAGGCGATCATGGGCGGCCTGGCCCGCATCAATGGCCGGTCGGTGATGGTCATCGGCCACCAGAAGGGCCGCGACACCAAGGAAAAGATCAAGCGCAACTTCGGCATGCCCAAGCCCGAGGGCTACCGCAAGGCGCTGCGACTGATGAAGATGGCCGAGCGTTTCGGCCTGCCGGTGCTGACCCTGATCGATACCGCCGGCGCCTGGCCGGGCATCGATGCCGAGTCGCGCGGCCAGTCCGAAGCGATCGCGCGCAACCTGATCGAGATGGCCGAACTGAAGGTGCCGATCATCTGCACCGTGATCGGTGAAGGCGGCTCGGGCGGCGCACTGGCGCTGGGCGTGGGCGACCGTACCGTGATGCTGGAATACGCGGTGTACTCGACCATCACCCCGGAAGGCTGTGCTTCGATCCTGTGGAAGGATGCCGGCAAGGCCAAGGATGCTGCCGAGCAGCTGGGCCTGACCGCGCCGCGCCTGAAGGGCCTGGGCCTGGTCGACAAGGTCGTGCGCGAGCCGACCGGCGGCGCCCACCGCAACCCGACGCAGATGGCCAAGCGGCTGAAGGCCGTGCTGCTGAACGAGCTGGACGCGCTGGATGCACTGTCCACCGAAGAGCTGCTGGACCAGCGCTACAAGCGCCTGCGCAGCTACGGTACTTACGAAGCGGCCTGAGCCTCTGCTCGAGGCGTTACTTTTCTTTTCGCGAAAAGAAAAGTAACCAAAAGAAACGCTCCGCCAGCCGCGAGCCGGTGTGCTCTGCACACCGGTTCCCTGCGCTCCTCAGTCCGCCAAGGGACGGCGCGGAACTCGCTACGCTCAAACATCCGCGCCTCTACGCCCTTGCCGGACCTCCGGTGCTCGGCTCGCTTGAAGGCGGATTGGGAAAGCGGAGCGAAAAGCATCCACGCATGGCGTGGATCTACTGGGTGCAGGTGCGGCGTTTGACGTTGGGTCCGCCTTTTAGCGAGCCGAGCATCGCAGGGGAATCAGGGGCGTAGAGGCGCCGATGTCTGAGCGCAGCGAGTTCGGCGCCGTCCCCTGATTCACCGAGAAGCACAGGGCACCGGTGCGTAGCACCGGCTCGCGACCTGGCGGCGTGTTCTTTGGTTACCTTCTTGCACGAGCAAGAAAGTGACATGTTCGAGAGCTCCAGATCTCAGAACGGCTTGGCCAGCACCAGCCAGACGATCGGGATGAAGGCCAGCAGCGGGATCTCGTTGATCCAGCGCAGCGCGCGCGACGACGGCAGCGCCCTGCCCCTGGCCACGCCTTTCAGCAGCCGCCCGATCCAGATGAAGTACGCCAGCAGCACCACCACCAGGCCCAGCTTGGCGTGCAGCCATCCCGCGCCCCCCGGGGCGACCATGGTCGGGAAATCCGGAATCACCTTGTAGCCCAGCCACAGCACCAGGCCGAGCACGAACGCCAGGCCGAACATCGAATGGCCGAAGCGATACAGGCGCATGCCCATCAGCTGCAGGCGCTCGACCACCGCCGGCTGCCCCGCCGTCTCGGACAGGTTCACCAGGATGCGCGGCAGGTAGAACACCGTGGCCATCCATGCCACCACGAACACGATGTGGAAGGTCTTGACCCAGTAATAGCTCTGCATGCGCTCGCTCCGGCGGCTGGCGTGGATGTCCGCCATTCTCGCATGCGCTGACGAGGCCACCTCACGTGCAACCGCCGCGACACATCGACGCATGACGTGCTGCAACGCCGTACGATAGGCGCCGATTTCACGACTGCACCCGAACGCCATGGACAAGGCCTACGACGCCGCCTACTTCCAGCGCTGGTACCGCCGCGCCGACATCGGCGGCAGCGCGCGCCTGGCGCGCAAGGTCGCCCTCGCCGTGGCGACGGCCGAGTACTACCTGGAACGACCGATCCGCAGCGTGCTGGATATCGGCTGCGGCGAAGGTGCGTGGCGCGCACCGCTGCTGAAACTGCGTCCGAAGGTCGAATACCTCGGTTTCGACAGCAGCGAGTACGCTGTGCGCCGCTACGGCCGCACCCGCAACCTGCACTTGGCCAGCTTCGGCGATTTCGCCTGGCTGCGCCCCTGCGCCCCGGTCGACCTGCTGGTCTGTTCGGACGTGATGCATTACGTGCCCAACCGCGAACTGCGCGCGGGCCTGGCCGGGCTGGCCGAACTGACCGCAGGGGTGGCCTTCCTGGAGACCTTTGCCGCCGAAGATGAATTCGAGGGCGACCATGACGGCTTCCAGTCGCGCCCGGCCCGCTGGTACCGGCGCGAGCTGACGCGCCAAGGCCTGCAGGCAGTCGGGTCCCACCTCTGGCTGGGGCCAGCACTGGCCACCGAAGCCACTGCGCTGGAACAGGCGGCCCGCTGAATACGGCCAGTGCGTCTGCTTAACGTCCGGGACAGTCGGATGCGCTATGCTGCGCGGCAACATAAGACCATACATATTCGGTCGGCATGCTCTATCAACTGCACGAACTGACCCGCAACCTGCTCGCCCCCTGGGTGCACCAGGCCCAGGCCAACGCCAAGTTCTTCGCCAACCAGGGGCACTGGTGGTCGCAGATGCCCGGCGCTGATCGCCTGGCCGCGGTCAATGAGCTGTTCCATCGCATCGGCAAGGATTACGAGAAGCCCGAATGGGGCATCAACGAAATCGAAGTCGAGGGCGAGCGCGTGCCGATCGTGGTGCACGAGGAACTCAGCAAGCCGTTCTGCAAGCTGCTGCGCTTCAAGCGCCACAGCAATGAAGCCGACCAGCTGCACACCATGCTCAACCAGCCGTTCGTGCTGGTGGTGGCTCCGTTGTCGGGCCATCACGCCACGCTGCTGCGCGATACCGTGCGCACGCTGCTGCGCGACCACCGCGTGTACGTGACCGACTGGGTCGACGCGCGCATGGTGCCCGGCAGCGAAGGCGAATTCGGGCTGGACGACTACATCGCCTATATCCAGGAGTTCATCCGCCATCTTGGCGTGGAGCGCCTGCACGTGGTGAGTGTCTGCCAGCCGACCGTACCGGTGCTGGCCGCGGTTTCATTGATGGCCAGCCGCGGCGAACCGACGCCGCGCACGCTGGTGATGATGGGTGGCCCGATCGATGCGCGCTGCAGCCCGACCGCGGTCAACAACCTGGCGACGCAGAACCCGCTGTCGTGGTTCGAGAACAATGTCATCCACACCGTGCCGGCCAGCTATCCCGGTGCCGGCCGCCGCGTGTATCCCGGTTTCCTGCAGCACGCCGGCTTCCTGTCGATGAATCCCAGCCGCCACTTCAGCTCGCACTGGGATTTCTACACCGACCTGGTGAAGGGCGACCTGGAGGATGCCGACGCACACCGTCGCTTCTACGACGAGTACAACGCGGTGCTGGACATGCCGGCCAAGTACTACCTGGACACCATCTCCGTGGTGTTCCAGGACTTCCTGCTGCCGCGTGGCGAGTGGGTGGTCAATGGCGAAAAGGTCGACCCGTCGGCAATCCGCGATACCGCGCTGCTGAGCATCGAAGGCGAGCTGGACGATATCGCCGGCCTCGGCCAGACCGAAGCGGCGCAGGCACTGTGCAGCGGTATACCGGCCGAACGCCGTGAACACTTCATCGTGGATGGTGCAGGCCATTACGGCATCTTCAGCGGCCGCCGCTGGCGCGAAGTGGTGTACCCGAAGGTGCGTGACTTCTTCGCCGCGCATGCCGAAGCCCCGGCATCGAAGGCCACGAAGAAGAAGAGCAACGTCACCCCGCTGCGGCGAAAGGCGGGGTAGCACGTCCCTGGTGGATGCCAACCTTGGTTGGCGCTTTCGGTAGATGCCAACCTTGGTTGGCGATCTTTCAAGCGTACTGACACCTGATGGTAGGTGCCAACCAAGGTTGGCACCTACCATGGCGAAGTGCCGACCGAGGTCGGCACTCACCAGAGAACAGATCGCTGCCTTACAAGCGCACCAGCAGGTTCTTGGCCAGCATGCCGTGCAGCTTGCCGATGCCGCGTGCCAGGTGCATCGTCAGCAGCAGCAGCAACACACCCACCGCTGCTACCACGATCGCCACCAGCGGCGAGGCTGCCATCGGCAGCACGTTCACGTCGTTGATGTAGATGCCGGGGATGTCGCCGCTGAAGATCGCCGCCACCGGTGCCCAGATCAAGCCCAGCGACAGCGACAGCAGGGTCACCGCGATGGTGAAGTAGATGATGCCCAGCGGCAGCATCAGCACGAAGTACAGCAGGGTCAGCCAGGTGCGGCCATCGGTGAACATGTCGCCGATACGCTGCAGCCAGCTGCGGCTGCGGTCGGTGTACTGCGGCCGGCGCGGCATGCGCTCGCCCAGCAGCGCTTCCACCAGCCGCCCTTCCAGCAACGCCAGTCCACGCACCGAACCGAAGAACAGCACGGTCAGCGGAACACCGATGATCAGGATCAGCAGGCCCAGCGACAGCGACAGACCGGTGACCACCCAGGTGAAGAAGAAGATGCCGGTGGCCAGCGACAACAGCATGTAGAACAGCGCGCCGTAGGTGTGCGGGTCCGTCACTACGCCGAAGAAACGCGCCAGCAGCGAGCGTTGCACGGGCGCTGCGGGCTGTGCCGCCGGTGCAGCACCGCTGGCCTCGGCCGCTGCACGCAGCACCGGGCCCGTGTCAGCCCGCGGCGTGCGCAGCGCGCGGTTCACCGTGAGCTCGGTTTCGCGGTAGATCTCCGCCACCTCGTCCGGTGCGCCGTAGCTGCCGGCGACGTCGGCGATGACCTCGGCTTCGCTGCGGCCGGGTTGCGCCGCCAGTTCCGAGCGCAGGTATTCCTCGGCGTCGTACAGGGCGTCCTGCACCATCGCCGGATCGGCACCGTCCAGCGCGGCACGCAGCTGCGCCAGGTACTGCGGGATGGTGCTGGGCAGACGGTTGCCTGCCAGGTCCAGGTCGTTCATTGCGGTACCCCCTCCAACACGGAATCGACGGAATCACGGGTGTCGCGCCAAGCCTGGCGCCATTGCTGCAGCACCTCCCGGCCACGCGCGTTGATGCGGTAGTAGCGGCGCGGCGGCCCGCTGCTGGACGGCTCCACATGGCTCTCCAGCAGGCCGGCACCCTCCAGGTTGCGCAGCACCGGGTACAGCGCGCTCTGCTTGCCACTGAGCACGCCCTCGCCCACCCGTTCCAGCTCCTTGGCGATCAGGTAGCCGTACAGCGGCTCACCGGCGCGGGCCAGCACTGCGAGCAGGGCCAGCGACACGGTGCCGGCGCTGAGCTCCTTCTGGAACTTCTTCAGGTGGACATCGTCCTCGGACATGACCGGCCCTCCACTACGTTGAAGTCCACAGTAGTGCGAAGTTCGGTATAGCGAATGTGTCGTTAGTCACTCTGCCGGTTGGGTACCGGCCACATCAGGCTTGGCGGACCGCCTCAGCCAGCCGCTGTGCCATTGCATTGGAGAGGTCGTGCCCACCGTGTTCAAGGCGGGTCAGCAGGGCCTGTCTGCGCGCTGCCGACAGCGGTGAGTAACTCTCGCTCACTCGAAGCCAGTTCTCCACCAGGCGCAGATGCCATGCACGTTCGTCCTGCCTCTGCGGGACCGCATCCAGCAGAAGTTCCAGATGCTGCCACAAAGGCACGTGGGGCAGCAGCCGAAGCAGCCCGGTCTGAGCCACCGGGGAAGGACCGTCGTGGCAGAACGCCAGCAGCCGGGGGGCGTCCAGTTCGGCTACCCAGTCCGCCTGCGCGTGGGTCAACAGTTCGTGGATGCTTCGCCCCGGCTCCTCCAGCGCAACGCGCAGCAACGCCAGCCCTGCGCCGCCCTCGGCCCGTATCCAGCCTCGTACGCAATTCCGCCGATGGCGCGCCGTCACCCGTGGATAAAGCGACCGCAACAGTGCAACGTCCTCAGCGACGGCATGGTCGGCCAGCGCTTCCAGCGCCACGCGCCAGCGCCCCGCTGTCTGCTGCGCCAATGCGCTGCGCCACAACTCGATGGCCGGCGTTGCGTGGCGCTGCCGCACCAGGAATGCCGCCAGACTGCGGACGGCCCGTGCACGGTCGAACAGTGCATCCTCGACAAACACGTCGATCCCTTCCACCTCATGCGCCACCAACGTACGCAGGGCCGACGCGCGCACTTGGCTGGAGGGAGCCGTCAGCGCGATGCTGCACTGCTCCACCACCTGCGATGGGTCGCCCTCATCGAGAAGGTCCTGGAAGGCCATGCGCGCAATGCGCGGATCGCTGTCCCGCAGCGCACGCGCACGGATCGCCACACGCTCCGGGTGGACATCGAAGGCGATCGCATGGGCGCTCAGCCGCGTGAGTGAGTCACGATGGACGAGCAGTCCACCCAGCACTGCCCGCTGCGAGGGCGCCGATAGCCAGCCCTCCAGCGTATCCCTGCGCCAATCGGCATCCACCCGTTGCGCATCCTGCAAGCGAACCGCCAGCGGCCACGCTGCCAGCACGTCGTCGATGCTGCAGCGGGACAGCAGAACTTCCACCATCTGCTGGGCTACAACCCGCACCTCAGGGACCCAGTCATTGCAGCGCAGCAACGCACTGGAAAGCGTCAGACGCCCTGCAAGGGCGTCCATCCGCTGCAGCGCCGCCTGACGCGTGCGACCATTGCCGTCCGCGCCGGCGAGAAACAACGCAGCCGCCTTCACTGCGGCGGGTGCCTGCGGACTGACCCGAAGGCATTCGAGCAGCTCACTGCTCCGCGGCGCCCACCAACTGCGCCGGCGGCCATCGATATCGACCAGCATCCGTGGCGACTGTGCATGCAGCCAGCCGACACCGTCTTCGCCGTCATCGATATTGCCTTTCAGATAGCCATCGACCATCGCCTGCAATTTGGCCCCTGGATCCAGCATTGGCATTTCGTGCGTCCATGCAAAGGAAGCACATCGTGCCGCAGGGGCGGCGCGACAGCCAGTCTGCAGGATTGGCGCAACAGCAGCGACTCGCGCAGAATCGAAGCCTCGTTCATGTTCCGGGGATCCCATGCCGCACCGTCGCCGTCTTGCCCTGACCGCCCTCGCCCTGGCCTGCCTGCTGCCCGCAATGGCCAGCGCAGCCACGCCCTACCGCAGCCCGCAGCAGATCCTTGATGCCTCGGCGGCCAGCGACTGGCGCACGCCGGACCCGGCCAACATGCTGTACATGGACCTGCCGGCCGGGCGGGTGATCATCGAGCTGGCGCCGCAGTTCGCCCCGCGCCATGTCGCCAACATCCAGACCTTCGCCCACGAACACTTCTGGGACGGCACCAGCATCTACCGTTCGCAGGACAACTTCGTGGTGCAGTTCGGCGATGCCGACGCCGACGATGCAGCCAAGGCCAAGCCGTTCGGCAGCGCGCAGCGCAAGCTGCCGGCCGAATTCGAGCGTGCCAACCGCGGTTTGAAGGTGAGCGTGCTGCCGGATCGCGATGGCTGGGCAGCACAGACCGGCTTCGTCGACGGCTTCCCGGTCGGCCAGGACCCGCAGGCCGGCAAGGCCTGGCTGGCGCACTGCTACGGCATGCTGGGTGCGGGCCGCAGCAACGAGGAAGACAGCAGCATCGGTGCCGAACTCTACGTGGTGACCGGCCAGTCGCCGCGCCAGCTGGACCGCAACATCACCCTCGTCGGCCGCGTGCTGAAGGGCATGGAACTGCTCAGCGCGATCCCGCGCGGACCGGCACCGATGGGCTTCTACGCCGACCCGAAGCTGCGCACACCGATCGTGTCGATCCGTCGCGTCAGCGACGTACCCGCGGCCGAGCGCACGCCGATCCAAGTGCTGCGCACCGACTCGAAGACCTTCGCCGATACGGTCGAAGCGCGGCGCAACCGCGTGGATGATTTCTACAAGCGCCCGGCGGGGCATATCGACCTGTGCAATATTCCGGTGCCGGTGCGGTGATGCTTTCCTCGCGTGACGCGTGCTGAAGGTGCTTCATTGTTCTTGGGCGTCACTTTTCTTTGTACGCAAAGGAAAGTAACCAAAAGAAACGTTCCGCCGGTCGCGAGCCGCCGTGCTTCGCACGTCGGTCCCCTGCGATGCTCGGCTCGCTCAAGGCGGACCCAGATCAAAGTCCGCAGCTGCACCCAGTAGATCCACGCCATGCGTGGATGCTCTTGCTGTTGGTCTTGACCTTCCAGTCCGCCTTGAGCGAGCCGAGCACCGCAGGTCCGGCGAGGGCGAAGAGGCGCCGATGTCCTGTAGAGCCGACTGTTAGTCGGCTGACTTCTGCGCGCCGCCCCTCGACGGGCCGAGGAGCGCAGGGCACCGGTGCGCAGCACCGGCTCGCGACCTGGCGGCGTGTTTCTTTGGTTACTTTCTTTGCACGAGCAAAGAAAGTGACACCCCTCCGCAGGCGCGGAAAAGGGCTGCCGGGCAGCGCCCGGCACTACCCGTGCGTCGGCGCCGTCAGCCCTTCTGACTCACCGCCACGCTACCGAGAATCAACGCACCCGCAATCAGCATCTGCAGCGTCACCGGCTCGCCCAGGAACAACCAGGCGAACGCAGCGCCGAACAGCGGAACCAGGTAGGTCACCGTTGACGCGCGCGACGGGCCGATGCGGCCGATCAGGCGATAGAACATCAGGAAGGCGAATCCGGTGCAGACCACGCCCAGCGCGATCGCCGCGCCCCATGCCTTGCCTGGGATCGGACCCTGCGGCAGATGCGTGAGCGCCATCGGCAACAACCACAATGAGGCGCACGACAACGTGGCAGCGGCGGCCGCAGCCGAGGGCAGACCGGTCATGTGCCGCTTCACCAGGTTCACGCCCAAGCCGTACAGCAGCGAGGCGGCGGCACCGGCCAGTACGGCCGTGCCGATGCTCAGCCCCGAGATCTTGGCCGTGGCCAGCACCACCACGCCGGCAAACCCCACCAGCAGCGCGCCGGCACGGCGTACACCGATCTTCTCGCCGAAGAACAGGAAGGCGATCAGTGCGGCAAACAGCACCGTCATCGCATTGCAGATCGCACCGATGGCCGCCGGCGCACGCTCTGCGGCGTAAGCGAACAGCACGAACGGCAACGCCGAATTGACCAGGCCGATCGGCGCCAACCACAACCAGCGGCGCGGTGGGAACTGCGCGCGTGCGCGCCACAGGAACGGCAGCAACACCAGTGCGCCCAGCACCAGCCGTACCTCGACCAGGGCGAACGGCCCGAATGAAGGCACCGCCACCCGCATGAACAGGAACGAGCAGCCCCAGATCGCGCCGAGCAGGGTCAATTCCAGCGGTGTGCGCCAATCACGCTCGGTCGCTTGGGGTATCGCATTCATGTGCTCTGTCCGTTCGTCATCGTGGCGCTGTTCCGGCCACACAGGATCAGCCGCAGACGCCCGCTGCACAAGCGCGTAGTATCGCTGCCAGCCACAAATATGGTTTGAGGCTGGACATGCTGCTACGCCCTTCCCTGCTCCCCGCCCTGGCCGTTTTCGCGGTCGCTGCGCGCCATCAGAACTTCGCCCAGGCCGCGCAGGAACTGCATCTGACCGCCAGCGCGGTCAGCCACCATGTGCGGCGCCTGGAAGAGGTGCTGGCCACGCGCCTGTTCCTGCGCCATGCACGCGGGGTACGCCTGACCGCCGAAGGCCGGCAGTTGGCCGATGCCGCCAGCGCCGCGTTCACCGATGTCGCTGCCGTCGCCCACCATCTGCAGCCGGATGCGGACAGCGTGCCGCTGCGGATCGCGACGCTGCGCTCGCTGTCGTACTGCTGGCTGCTGCCACGGCTACCGCGTTTCACCCAGGCCCATCCACACATCCGCATCGAGCTGCACACCGGCAGTGGCCTGGACCGTTACGACGAGAACGGCCCGGAGGTCGGCATCCGCTACGGACTGGGCCAATGGCCCGGACTGCATGCGCAGCACCTGATGGACGACAACCTGTTTCCCGTCGCGTCCCCGGCGCTGCCGGGAGTCGAAGCACTGCAGGACCCGGCACGCATCGCCGAGCTGCCGCTGCTGAGCGATCTGTCACCACAAGGCTGGCGCGATTGGTTCCGCCATGCCGGCGTGCGTCCGCCGTCACCGTTGCCGGCGATGCACACCTTTGCCGACAGTACCGACGCGATGCGCGCGGCGGTGTACGGCATGGGCGCGGTGCTGGCGCGTACCCACGTCGCCCAGCCGTACCTGCAGCGCTATGAGCTGGTACGCCTGCCTGGCCCTGCACTGAAGGCACGCTATGCCTATTACGTGGTGCATGCCGAAGGGCGACCGCCCAGCCCCGCCGCACGGCTGTTCATCGACTGGCTGCTGGGCCAGGCAGCGGATGAGCGCACGCCGGTGCCGGCGTTGCCGGACAGCCTGCTGGGCCGACCGAGCACACCCGGCTGACTGCGCCCTCACCCGATCTTTGCCCAGCGCTGGCTAGGCTGCAGGCGAACCCCACAACGTGCTTCCGCCATGGCCCTGCTGCGACTGAGAATTACCGGAACCGAAGATGATGCCCGAGCGATCAGCGACCTGCTGCTCGGCCTGGAAGGCATCGAACACGTCGAAGAGACCGACGACCTGATGCCGCACATGGATGACGATGATTCCAGCTCGGCCGGCCTGTCCGACGACATCGGCCCGGGCACCCACGAACTGGAAGTGGAAGTAGGCAACGAGAGCACCGCGCAGAAAGTGCGCGATGCGGTGCAGGAACTGGCGCTGGAACTGGATGTGTTCGTCGAATACGAGACCGACGAAGGCTGAGCGTCCGCCGAGCATGGCCCGGCGCTACCCGATGCTCGAGGCACGTCGGTAGCGTCGGCCACGCGCCGTCTGTTCCGGTAGCGCCGGGCCATGCCCGGCGAATACGCGGCGCGGTTCGATCAGGGCTTGCGGCGTCGGCGGCGGATCAGCGCACGGACGATCCAGGCCATCACCAGCGCCACCACGCCCACCGGCAGCAAAGCGGCCGCGGCACGGATCAGGAATGCCACGCTGGTGCTGAGAATGCTGCCCGACTCGCTCAACGCTTCGCCGATCTCGCTGCGGCTGCGCTGGCCGGACGTCGTGTCGAAGTGCATGGTCACCAGCTGGGTATCGATGCGCCTGCGCTGCTGGGCGGCGTCCTTGTTGGCCTGCTCAACACCCGCCTCGATCTCCGACAGGCGCGTGGTGATCGCCATCAGATCCTCGATCTTCAGATCGCCGCGGTCCTGGTAGGACAGCAGCCGCGCGTGCTCCTTCTCCAGCCGAGCCTTGGTCAGCGCGGTGTCGGCCACCTGCTGGGCCAGGTCCTCGGCACGCGTGTTGCGCGCCTGCAGCTTGCCGCCCTCGCCGGCCAGGCCGATCAGCGATTCCACGCCCTTCGGCGCGATGCGTACCTTGACTTCGCCACTGGGCTGTTCGCCACTGCGCTGATCCACCTGCAGCACCGCGCACTCACCGAACTTCGCGTTCTGGCACGCCTGTGCGACCTGCTGGATGCGCGGGGCGATCTGCGCTGCTTCCAGCTGCACCTGCACATCGTGCTCGTAGGCCAGGAAAGCGCCTTCCGGCGAAGCCACAGCGGCATCGGCAGCGACTGCGCCGGCCTCCTGCGCTCGCTCACCGTTCTTGGCACAGGCCGCCAGCGCCAGCAGCAATGCCGGCACGACAACCACGCGCGTCCACACGCGAGGCGCCGTCATCGCGAGGCTCCGTCGAACGAGGTGATCGACAATCCACCCAGCTCCACCTGTGGCAGGCAGCGCACGTTGATCGCCACCATCGGCAGGCCGCTGCGCGGATCCACCGCCTCGCTGTACGGCGCGGTGCCGCACTCGCGGCAGTGATGGTGATCGATGTTATGGGTGTTGAACTGATAGGTCGCCACGTCGGCGATATCGGTGCCCAGCTGGAACGCCTCGCGCGGGGCGAACCAGAGCAGGCTGCCGCGGCGGCGGCACATCGAGCAGTTGCAGTCGATGACGTCCTTGATGGCGGCGTCGGCCTGCACGGTGAATGCGATCCTGCCGCAATGGCAGCTTCCCTGGTATTCCATGTCCCGCGCTCCGCTGGAGAGTCCTTGTATGCGCCCATGGTAATCCTATGGCACGGGGACAAAGCAGCCCCGGGGGCCTATGCTCGAGGATTGACCCCGTACAGGAATGCCGATGCGCCCGCATCTTCTTGCCCTCGCCCTCGTCGCCGCCCTCGCCGGTTGCCAGCCGGCCGATGCCCCGACCAACGGTTCCACCCCGGCCGCCAGCCAGCAGGCTGGTGATGCGGCGGTCGACGCCGCCTTCGCCGACCTGTCCAAGCGTGCCCTGGATACCTGGATGCAGCTGTCCCCGGTCAGCGCCACCCAGATCGGCGACCACCGCTATGACAGCGAGATCGACGACCTGAGCGCGGCCGGCCAGCAGAAGACCGTGGACGCCTACAAGGGCCTGCTGGGCGAGCTGGACAAGATCGAGGTGGCCAAGCTGGGCCGCGAAAACCAAGTGGATGCAGCGATCCTGCGCAACCAGCTGCAGTCGGAAATCTGGAATGCCGAGGTCATGCAGTCCGGCAAGTGGGATCCGCAGCTGTACAACGGCGTTGCCGGCAGCGCGATCTACGGCCTGATGGCACGCGAGTTCGCGCCGCTGCCCGAGCGCCTGAAGGCCGCCACCGCGCGCATGGAGAAACTGCCGGCGATCTTCGCCCAGGCCCGCGAAAACCTGGATCCGGCGCGCGTGCCGAAGATCCATGCCGAAACGGTGGCCAAGCAGAACAAGGGCATCCTCAGCATCGTCGATACCTTCATCACCCCGCACATCGGCGAGCTGCCGCAGGCCGACCAGCAGCGCCTGCAGGCCGCCATCAATGGCCTGAAGAAGGCCGTGGACGAACAGCAGACCTGGCTGGACAAGACCCTGGTGCCGAACGCCAAGGGTGACTTCCGCATCGGTGCGGAAAAGTACGACCAGAAGCTCAAGTTCGCGCTGAATTCCTCGCTGTCGCGGCAGGAGATCGGTGAGCGTGCACGCGCCGAACTCAAGCGCGTGCGCGAGGACATGTACGGCATCGCGCAGACCGTGCTGAAGGACAAGCCGGGCGCACCGGAAATGCCGGCGCAGCCGACCGACGAACAGCAGCAGAAGGCGATCGAGGCCGCGCTGGAGCTGGCCTACGCTGACAAGCCGGCGCGCGACAAGGTGGTCGACGACGCCAAGGCCGCACTGGAGCAGTCCACTGCGTTCGTCCGCGAGCACGACCTGATGACCCTGCCCGACGCGCCGGTGGACATCATCCTGATGCCGGAATTCCAGCGTGGCGTAGCCGTGGCCTACTGCGATTCGCCGGGCCCGCTGGACAAGAACCTGAAGACCTTCTACGCGGTTTCGCCGATTCCGGACGACTGGAACGACAAGCAGGTTGATTCGTTCCTGCGCGAATACAACTCGCGCATGATCCACCTGCTGAGCATCCACGAGGGCACCCCGGGCCATTACCTGGAAGGCTGGCATTCGGCCAAGTTCCCCTCCACCCTGCGCGCGGTGCTGCGTTCGGGCCTGTTCGCCGAGGGCTGGGCGGTCTACACCGAGCGGATGATGCAGGAGCAGGGGTACCTCAACAACGACCCGCTGTTCCACCTGGTGCAGCTGAAGTTCTACCTGCGCACGATCTCCAACGCGATCCTCGACCAGGGCGTGCACGTGGACAACTGGGATCGCGAAAAGGCGATGCACCTGATGACCCACGACGCGTTCCAGCAGGAAAGCGAAGCATCAGGCAAGTGGGTGCGTGCGCAGCTGACCTCGGCTCAGCTGCCGACCTACTTCGTCGGTGCGCAGGAACACTTCGACACCCGCAAGGCGATGCAGGACAAGCTGGGTGACAAGTTCAACATCAAGGCCTACCACGACCAGATGCTGTCCTACGGTGCCCCGCCGGTGCGCTTCGCACGCCAGCTGATGCTGGACCAGCCGATCGAGTGATGGATCGGGTGTGAGTTGAATGGAAACGGCCCGGGGAAACCCGGGCCGTTTCTCTATCCGTGTGGCACAGCATCCACGCATGGCGTGGATCTACTGTTGCGCATCCACCGTGCGGCGTTGGTCATTGCTCCGCAGCTACAAAACCACCGGTCTGCCGTGCCCACAAGCGCGCGTACAGTCCACCGGCCTCGATCAGCTCGGCATGGCTACCGGTCTCGACGATCCGGCCCTGGTCCATCACCACCAGCCGGTCCATGCGCGCGATGGTCGACAGGCGATGGGCGATCGCGATCACCGTCTTGCCGCCCATCAGCTCGTCCAGGTTGTCCTGGATGGCCGCTTCCACTTCCGAGTCCAGTGCCGAGGTCGCCTCGTCCAGCACCAGGATCGGGGCGTCCTTCAGCAGCACACGGGCAATGGCGATGCGCTGGCGCTGGCCACCGGACAGCTTCACCCCGCGCTCGCCGACGTGTGCGTCGTAGCCACGACGCCCTTCCCCGTCGACCAGCGTGTCGATGAAGGCCTCCGCGCGCGCCTTGGCCACGGCCGCGCGCAGCTGCGCGTCGGTCGCATCGGGACGGCCGTACAGCAGGTTGTCGCGGATCGAACGGTGCAGCAGCGAGGTGTCCTGGGTGACCACGCCGATCTGCTGGCGCAGGCTTTCCTGGGTGACGTAGGCGATGTCCTGATCATCGATCAGGATGCGACCGCTTTCCAGGTCGTACAGCCGCAGCAGTACGTTCACCAGCGTCGACTTGCCGGCACCGGAGGGGCCGACCAGGCCGATCTTCTCGCCCGGCTTCACCACCAGGTCCAGGCCGGCAATCACGCCGCCCTTCTTGCCGTAATGGAAATGGACATCCTGGAAGTGCACACCGCCACGAGTCACCTGCAGCGGCACCGCATCCTCGCGGTCCTGCACGGTCAGCGGCTGGGCGATGGTGGTGATGCCATCCTGCACGGTACCGATGTCTTCGAAGATGCCGTTGATGGTCCACATGATCCAGCCGGACATGTTGTGGATGCGGATCACCAGGCCGGTTGCCAGGGTGATCGCGCCGACGGTGATGTGTCCGCCGTTCCACAGCCACAGTGCCAGGCCACAGGTGCCGGCGATGAGGAAACCATTGACGATGGCGATGGTCAGGTCCATGCCGGTGGTGATCCGGGTCTGCGCGCGGTGCTTGACCGCCAGCTCCTGGATCGAATCGGCGACATAGGCCTGCTCGCGGCCGCCGTGGGCGAACAGCTTCAGCGTGGGAATGTTGGTGTAGCCATCGACGATGCGTCCCATCGCCTTGGAGCGCGCCTCCGAGGCGATCCAGGCCCGCTCCTTCGCGCGCGGCACGAAGTAGATCATGATCACCACGTAGGCCAGCAGCCACAGGATCAGCGGCACCATCAACCGCCAGTCGGCCTGCGCGAACAGGTACAGCGCGGTGCCGGTATAGACCACGATGTACCACAGCGAATCGACCATCTGCACCGCCGACTCGCGCAGCGAGGTACCGGTCTGCATCACCCGGTTGGCCATGCTGCCGGCGAAGTCGTTCTGGAAGAAGCTCAGGCTCTGCCGCACCACGTAGTTGTGCATCAGCCAGCGCGATCGATTGCTCAGCCCCGGCACGATGGCCTGGTTGACCAGCAGGTTGTGCAGGCCGACCAGGATCGGGCGCGCGATGACGGTGATGAACAGCATCCAGCCGAGCGTATCGGCATGGCGCTGGAAGAAGTCCGCGCCGGGCTGCTCGGCAACCATGTCGACGATGCGACCGAGGAAATCGAACATCGCCACTTCCACCAGCGCCAGCAGCAGGCCGGCGACCAGGGTGGCCAGCAGCACCGGCCACACCGGCCGCAGGTAGTGCAGGTAGAACGGCACCACGGTGCGCGGCGGCATGCGCCCGTCAATGGGCGGAAACACCGGAATCAGGGATTCAAACCAACGGAACATCGCATTCCCTCGCCATCGATAGCCGGCGGAGTATCCCACGCCGCGCGTGTACGCCGGCCGACGATCATTACCGGTTCCGGGTAGCGCCGGGCCATGCCCGGCGGATCGCCTGCAACCGCGCTACGCGCTCGCCGGACGTGGTCCGGCGCTACCCGTCCGCTCGGTCAAACGGTAGCGCCGCGCCCGGCGGCGTCATTTCACCGGCGTGAACAGCAGGTCCTGGAAATCGAAGCTGAAATCGGTCAGGTCCGAGATCGGCTGCATGCGCACCTCGCGCACTTTTCCATCCGGGTCCAAGCTGAAATTGACGAACGCATCGGCATTGAGCGAGCGGTCGTCCCAGCGCACGATGAAGGTGTCGTGCTGCCAGTGCTCCAGGCGGCCGCTCAGCTGTGCGGTCTTCGCAAAGCGCAGGCGCAGGCCCTTGCCTTCCGCCGTCACCACCATGTCGCCATACCAGCGGTCGCGGTAGGTGGCCGCATACCCGGCCAGCGGCAACGACGGCCTGCTGCCCTTGTCACGCTCGGCCTGGTGCTTGGCCCACGCTTCGTCGGCCTTGTCCTGGCCCTTGGCCACGCCCTTGGCATAGGCATCCACCCAGTCGTGCTTTTCACCGCCAAGGTAGGCATCGAGCACGCTCAGCGTGATCGCATTGAAGGCCGCACCCACTTCCTGGTTGGTCAGCACCACCACGCCCAGCTTCTCGCCCGGCACCAGGGTCAGCCGCGAAACCATGCCCGGCCAGCCACCGGTGTGCCAGACCAGCTTCTGCCCGCGATAGTCGCTCAGGCTCCAGCCCTCGCCATAGCCGGCGAAGTTGGCCCGCGCCGGTGCCAGCTCCGGCACGCTCGGCGCCGGGATCGTCTGCGGCGTGATCATCTGCCACATCTGCTGCTGGCTCTTGGCGGTGAACAGCGCAGTGCCATCGGCCAGCTTGCCTTCGGCCAGCTGCACCTGCATCCAGCGCGCCATGTCGTGGGCACTGGAATAGATGCCACCGGCACCGGCATTGTTCGACCAGGTCAACGGTGCAACGGTGCGCAGGTCCTTGAAATCGTACTTGGCGTGGCCGACCGCAGCATTATCGCCGGCCTTGAGGTGATCGGCGTTGTAGCGCGTGCCGGCCATGCCGACCTTGTCGAAGATGCGTGTCTGCAGGAACTGCTGGTAGCTCATGCCTGAAACGTGCTCGATCACCTGCTGGGCGACCGCATACAGGATGTTGTCGTAGGCATAGCGCTCGCGGAAACCGCCCTTCAGCGGCACCTGGCCGAGGCGCTGCACGACTTCGGCATTGCTGTAGGAGGTGGTCGGCCAGAACAGCAGGTCGCCCGCGCCCAGGCTCAGGCCACTGCGGTGGGAAAGCAGGTCTCGGATCGTCATCTGCCCGGTCACGAACGGATCGGACATGCGGAACGATGGCAGGTGGTCGATCACCTTGTCGTCCATCTTCAGCTTGCCGTCCTCGGCCAGCAGGTTCAGCGAGGTGGCAGTGAAGGCCTTGGTGTTGGAGGCGATGGCGAACAGGGTATCGGCCTCGACCGGCGCCGGCTTGCCCAGCTCACGCACGCCCCAGCCGCGTTCCAGCACCACCTGCCCGTCCTTGACCACGGCCACGGCGATACCGGGCACGTCGAACTGCGCGCGCACGCGCTCCACGGTCGCATCCAGGTCCTGCAGCTGCTGCGGGGTCGCCGCATTGGCCATGGTCGTGCACGCAAGCAGCACGGCTCCTCCGATCCAGGTTTTCATCCAGCACCATCTCCGAACAGGGGTAGCGGCCATGTGCAGGCCGTCACCGGGGTTTCGCGCGATGGTAACGGCCACGGGTGCAGCCTGCCCTGTGCCATAGGAGGGGTGTCATGGGTGCGAACGGCCAGAGCAGCAACGGCTCCACCATCATTCCGTGCCTGCGTTACCGCGATGCGCTGGCGGCCATCGACTGGCTGCAGCGCGCGTTCGGTTTCCACGCGCAGGCCGTGCATGCCGACGGCGATACGGTGCATCACGCGCAGCTGGTATTCGGCCAGGGCATGATCATGCTCGGATCTGCCAGCAACAGCGGCGAATGGGCCAAGCTGGCGGTGATGCCCGATGAAGTCGGCGGCCGGCAGACCCAGAGTGCCTGCGTGATCGTCACCGATGTCGACGCCCACTATGCCCGGGCCACGGCTGCCGGTGCGCGCATCGTCATCGACATTGCCGACCAGGCCTACGGTGGACGTGGCTATGCCTGCGCCGACCCGGAAGGCTACCTGTGGTGGTTCGGCAGTTACGATCCGTGGCGGACGGAACACACGCAATGACGGCACGGCAAGCGTCTGCAGCGCCGGTCCGCTGCGGTATCGGCGGCTGGGTGTTCCCGCAATGGCGTGGGGGCGCCTTCTATCCGCCAGGACTGATCCAGCGCGAAGAGCTGGCCTATGCCAGTCGTGCGTTGCGCTGCATCGAGATCAACGGCACCTTCTACCGCACCCCGACAGCTGCCCAGTGCGCGCAGTGGGCAGCGCAGACGCCGGAAGGTTTCCGGTTCTCGATGAAGGCCCCGCGTCACCTGGTGCAGCGTCGCGACCTGTCGTCCACGATCGAGGCGGCCAGCGCGTTCCTGCAGGCGGCCGTCGCGCTGGGCGACCGGCTGGGCCCGTTGCTCTGGCAGTTCGACCCGCAGCACCCGGCCGATGCCGCAGCGCTGGATGCCTTCATGGCACAGCTGCCCAGGCAGCTGGATGGAACGGGGTTGCAGCATGCGTTGGAGGTGCGCAACGCCAGCGTCCATGGGCCGGAACTGGTGCAAGCGGCGCGCCGGCATGGCGTGGCCCTGGTGATCGAAGACAGCGACGAATCGCCGCTGCATGGCGACATCACCGCGGGCTTCGTCTATGCACGGATCAAACGCAGCCAGGCCAGACTGGCCGAAGGTCTTCCTCAGCCGATGCAGCAGCGCTGGGCCACGCGCGCGCGGTGCTGGGCCCGGGGTGAGGCGGTGGACGACCTGCCCTGCCTGGCCGCACCGTCCCCTGCCGCGCCGCGCGAGGTCTACCTGCTGTGCATCGGCGCCGGCAAGGTGCGCAATCCGGCGGCGGCGATGGCGCTGCAGCGGGTCATCGACGGCGCCAGCGGTCCACTGCCCACAGCAGTGTCCAGCCCAGCACGAACACCCCGCCGACGCGCAGCACGCTGAGGCCGAATGCACGCGAACCGATCCGCTGTACTTCCAGGAACGGATACGGTGCGCTGCCCAGCCACGAGGCCGTGAGCATCGCCCAGCCCAGGTAGGCCAGCGGCACCAGCAGCACCACACCCAACGCACGCCAGCGCAGGCCACCATGTGGCAGCAGCCCCGCCCAACCGGCCAGATACAGCATCGGCACCACGTAGTGCAATCCGGCATCGGCCCACCATTGCAGGCCAGTTGGCTGCCACAGCCCCTGCAGCGCCAGCAGATAGATCAGGCCGGTGACGCCGATGCACAGTGCCAGGGTGGCGGCTACCGTAGGTCGCAGTGCGCGGCCGCTGCAGAGCCAGAGGCAGCCCAGGCACACGGCCAGATTGCTGAGGATGGTGAAGTAGCTGAAGAAGCGCAGGCTCGCCACGCCGGGTCCCAGGCTGGCGCCGATGCCGCGCATCAGCAGGGCAAACTGCAGCAGCAGCGATGCTGCCGCGACCAGCGCGGTCAACAGCGCCCAGCCGCGCAGCAGAAGAAAACGGGCAGCAGGCATGCACGGCTCCCTCGTGGCAACGCCGCGAGCATGCCACAGGCATCGCCCGCCGATGCGGCTTGCCTCACAATACGCCGATGAGCACACCCGACACCCGCAAAGCGCTTTGGCAGATCCACTTCTGTGTCCTGCTGTGGGGCGTCACCGCCATCCTCGGCAAGTTGATCACTCTGCCGGCGCTGCCGCTGGTGTGGTGGCGGATGCTGCTGGTGGTGGCAATGCTGGCGTTGCTGCCGCGGGTCTGGCGCGGGCTGCGCACGTTGCCGCTGCGGCTGGTCGCCGGCTATGCCGGTATCGGCGCGCTGGTGGCCCTGCATTGGCTGACCTTCTACGGCGCGGTGAAGCTGGCCAATGCCTCGGTTGCCGCCACCTGCATCGCCCTGGCACCGGTGTTCACCTCGATCATCGAGCCCTGGGTGGCCAAGCGTCCCTTCCAGCTGCGCGAACTGGCCTTCGGCCTGGCGGTGCTGCCCGGTGTGGCGCTGGTGGTGGGTGGCGTGCCCGACGGCATGCGCCTGGGCGTGTTGATCGGCGCGCTCTCGGCCCTGCTGGTGGCAGTGTTCGGCTCGCTCAACAAGCGCATGGTCAGCCATGCCGATCCGCTGACGGTGACCGCGCTGGAGCTGGGCGCCGGCACCATCACCCTGACCCTGCTGGCACCGCTGATGCCGTACCTGCTGCCAGCGCTGGCCAGCCCGTTGTGGATCGTTCCCGACCTGCACGACGGCATCCTGCTGCTGGTGCTGGCCGGTGTCTGCACGCTGCTGCCGTTCGCGCTGGCCCTGGTCGCGCTGCGCCACCTCAGCGCCTACACCGTGCAGCTGGTCACCAACCTGGAACCGGTCTACGCCGTGTTGCTGGCCGTGGTGCTGCTGCGCGAGCAGCATGAAGTCACCCCGTGGTTCTACCTGGGCGTGGCGATCATCGTCGGTGCCGTGTTCCTGCATCCGCTGCTCAACCGCCGCAAGCGCGTGCAGCATCCTGAAATCCTCGGAACATCCGAAGCGCGCAACATCGCCGATTGAGCGCGTCCGCGCATTGCGTGGATCTTCCCGGCACCTGTCTCAGCGCTGCGGCCAATGCCAGGCCGGTGCATCCAGCAGGCCCTGCCCGCTCAGCAGCGTACGCCCGTGTTCCTTGTGCAGGTGCATTGAATGGCACTGCGGTGCCTGTTCCAGCGCGGCAATCAAGCGCGTGGCGTGCGATACCACCCAGACCTGGCTGCGTGCACTGGCGGCGATGATCAACCGTGCAAGCGCCGGCAGCAGGTCCGGATGCAGGCTGGTCTCCGGCTCGTTGAGCACCAGCAGCGGCGGCGGCCGTGGCGTGTGCAGGGCCGCGGCCAGCAACAGGAACCGCAGCGTGCCGTCGGACAATTCGGCCATCGACAATGGCCGCAGCAGACCGGGCTGGTGGAAGCGCAGCGCGAGTCGGCCATCCAGTTCCTCGAAGCTGACCGTCGCTCCCGGAAATGCATCCTCGATCGTCCGTGCCAGCGCCTGCGGATCGCCGATTTCCAGGATCGTCACCCAGGCGGCGGCGAGGTCGCGGCCGTCGTGGTGCAGCACCGGGGTACGGGTCGCCATTACCGGCTGTCGCGCCGGTGCATCGGCATCGCTGCGGAAGTGGTCGTAGAAGCGCCAACGGCGGATGTACTCGCGCAAGGTGATGGCTTCCGGCATGCGCTGTGGATCGCCCACCTGGGTGAACAGGCTGTCGAACAGCGAAAGGCGGTCGTCCACCAGGTCCCAGCCGCGTGCGTGCCGCTGCCGCACCAGCGCACCGCGGCGGTCGACCAGCAGATTGGCGCTGCGCAGGAACGGCCCTGCCCAGATCGCTTCAGCCTTGATCTGCGGGTCCAGCGCGAAAGCTGATCGGCTCGGTGGCGGATATCCGAGGTCGATGGCGTAGCCGAATTCATCGGTGGCGAAGCCCAGCTTGAGCCCCACCGATTCCTGGCGCGGCCCGCCCTGCAGCGGGATCTCACCGGCCAGCACGCGGCGGTCGATCTTTTCCGGACCGGCCCACAGCGCCGAGCCCAATCCACCCTCCCGCGCCAGTACCGCTGCAACACCGCCCTGGGCGGTTTCCGCCAGCAGGCGCAGCGCGCGGTACAGGCTGGATTTGCCACTGCCGTTGTCGCCGGTGACCACGTTGAGCCGCTGCATCGGCAGCACCAGCGCATGCAGCGATCGGTAATTGGCGATGGCCAGGGTCTGCAGCATGGTCGACGTCCTTGCGGTGAGACGTTGAGGGTGCCGTACGGGTATCGCAATGGCTGCGACTGCACGCAAAGGCCCGGGCCATCCACGCATCGCGTGGATCCACCGCAGCCGCGCGGGCGGTCAGGGCGCCACTTCCACCCGGTTGCGGCCGGCGCCCTTGGCCCGGTACAGCGCGGCATCGGCACGGGCCAGGGTCTGGTCAGACGTTTCACCGGGCTGGTGCTGTGCCACACCGATGCTGATGGTCACCGGGAAGCCCAGCGGCAGGTTGGATACGGCTACCCGCAGGAACTCGCATTGCAGTTCGGCGGTGCGCAGGTCCGCGTCCGGCATCAGTGCCACGAATTCCTCGCCGCCATAGCGCGCGGCCAGACCCCCACCGGCGAAGTGCGAGCGCAGCAGCGCCCCCAGTTCGGCCAGCACCCGGTCGCCGGTCGCGTGGCCCTGGAAATCATTGATGTGCTTGAAATGATCGATGTCCAGCAGGGCCACGCAGGTCTGCCGGTCGCGGCCATCGACGGCAATCACCGCCTCGTCCAGCGCCGCTGCCAGTGCCCGCCGGTTGGGCAGGCCGGTCAGGGCGTCGGTACGGCTCTGTTCGGCCAGGTCGGCATTCTGGGCCAGCAGCGCATCGTGATACTCCGACAGCAGGCGTTCGTAATCGTTGCGCTCAAGCATGTGCCGCTGGATATCCAGGGCGAAACGGCGCAGCTCCATCACCACCATCACCTGCCGCGACAGCGCGGCCAGCGCTTCGGCCTTGTCGGTCGCCAGCTGCTGCGGCCGCGCGTCGAACACGCACAGGGTTCCCAGCGGCAGGCCGTCGCTGCTGATCAACGGCGCACCGGCATAGAAGCGCACATGCGGGTCGCCGGTCACCACCGGATTGTCGTGGAAGCGGACGTCCTGCAATGCATCCTCAACCACCATGATTTCCTGCGGCTGCAGGATCGCGTGGCCGCACATCGACTCGCTGCGCAGGTTCTCGGTCGCGGCGATGCCCTGCATCGACTTGAACCACTGGCGCTCGACGTCGATCAGGGTCACGGCCGCCATGGTCGTGCCACACACCGCCTTGGCGATGGCCACCAGGTCATCGAACGAGCGTTCGCGCTCGGAATCGAGGATCCGGTAGCGGTACAGCGCCTCCAGGCGCAGCGCTTCGTTGGCGGGCTTGTCGGGCTTGATCATGCAGCGTCACGTTCCGGCAGGGCGCCGCAAAGTCTAGCGGATGCGGGCGGCCAATCTGCATTCCGGTAGTGCCGGCCGTTGGTCGGCTCCCTGATGTTCATTGCCAGCACCGTGCAGTTGCCGGCCAGCGGCCGGCACTACCGGCCGTTGCTTACCAGTCCTGCTGCTGAGGCAACAGGCCGTGAAGCTCCTGCTCGGTCAGGTTGCGCCACTGGCCCGGCTTCAGTGCACCGATCTTGATGTTGTCGATACGTACGCGGCGCAGCTGGGTCACGCGGTAGCCGAACTCGGCCGCCATCAGCCGGATCTGCCGGTTCAGTCCCTGCTGCAGGATGATGCGGAAACCGAACTTGGCGATCCGCGAGGTCTTGCACGGTAGCGTCATCTGGTCATGGATGCGCACGCCACGGGCCATCGCGCGCAGGAATTCGTCGGTGACCGGCTTGTTCACTGCCACCAGGTATTCCTTCTGGTGGCCGTTCTCGGCGCGCAGGATCTGGTTGACGATGTCGCCGTTGCTGGTCATCAGGATCAGGCCTTCGGACTCCTTGTCCAGGCGGCCGATCGGGAAGATGCGCTGTTCATGGCCGACGAAGTCGACGATGTTGCCCTTCACCGTGCTTTCGGTGGTGCAGGTCACGCCCACCGGCTTGTTCAGCACGATGTACACGTGGCGGCGGGCGCCCGGCTTGCGGGCAGTGCGCACGCGCAGGGGCTGGCCGTCGACCAGCACCTTGTCATCCTCACCGACCACCGCGCCGGTGCCGGCGGCATGGCCATTGACGGTGACCCGGCGGGCGGCGATCAGGCGATCGGCCTCGCGTCGGGAGCAGAAGCCGGTGTCGGCGATGTATTTGTTGAGTCGGCTGGTCATCGCCCCATTATCCGGCATCACCGCCCTTCCCGCCTCATGCCGTGGTCAACGGATCTTCGGTTTCGCCATCGAACACCCGGTTGCGGCCACTGCGCTTGGCCACGTACATGGCGTGATCGGCGCGCCGCAGCAGCGCGGCCAGGTCATCTTCCGCCGGTCGCCACTGTGCCATGCCGATGCTCGCGGTCACCTCCAGAGCGGGCACCTGCAGGTCCCGGCAGGTCTCGGTGATGCGCTGGCGCAGGCGCTCCAGGCGGGTGGCCGCAACCTCACGCGGCATGCCCGGCAACAGCAGCAGGAACTCCTCACCCCCCATCCGCACCACCTGGTCCTCGCTGCGGACAGCGGCGCGAAGCGCGCGGGCCACGGCCACCAGCACCTGGTCGCCGATCTCGTGGCCATGGCGATCATTGATGTCCTTGAACAGATCGATATCGAGGAAGCCGATCACCAGCGGCCCCCTCTCACGCTCGCCGCCCTGCAGATGCTGGGCCAGCTGCTGCAGGCCGGCACGGCGGTTGGGCAGGCCGGTCAGCATGTCGGTCTCGGCGAGCTGGCGCATTTCATCGCGCTGCTGGCGCAGCCGGCCCAGGCGCAGGTTGAGCGCATAGGCCGCCATCATCAGCAGCCAGGTGACCGCCAGCTGCAGGGCCTCCACCCGGTATTCCATCAACCAGTGCGCGCTGGCGGCGTCGGCCACGATCAGCATCAGCATCGGCGCCAGTGCGGCCAGTCCGGCCAGCGACCAGACATCGCCGCGCAACCGGGCCCAGATGCCCATCGCCAACGACAGCGCACAGCCGGCAATGAAGCTCCACTGCAGGACCTGTGCGACCACGACCAGTCCATCGCGCTGCAACCACGGCACCAGTGCCGCCAGCGTGAGCAGGGACCACAACACCAGCTGCTGGCCCGCGCGCGAACGTGGCAGTACGCGGTCACCGCCGTTCAGGCGCCACAGCGCCGGCAACACCAGTGCCTGGGTCGCTGCAGTCAGCGCCAGCAGCCACCAGTCACCGCGCCCGCCGACGCGCAGCCAAGGCTCGGGATAGCCGCTGAGGCCGCCCAGGATCGACTGCCACAGCACCAGCACCAAGGTGGCACCGATATACATCAGGAAGCTGCGGTCGCGGGTGGTCAGGTAGGCCATCAGTGCCGACAGCGCCAGCGCGATTGCCACGGCGATGCATGCGGCGCGCACCAGCAGCCGGGCAGTGTCGTTCTGCTGCACCGGGCTGGGCGCACCCAGCTGCAATGTGGGAACCCAGCGCGCCTTCAGCGGCGTCTGCCAGGAGACCAGGAAGGGTTCGTGGCTGCCGGCAGCGGGTACCGCCACCATGCCGATGCCCGCACGGAAGCGCGAATCGCGGGTGCGCGCATCCTGCATGTTGCCGCAGATCTCACGATCACCGTGCTGCAGCCGCACTTCGCCGGCAAAGATGTTGAAGACATCCAGCGCCTGCGGCTCGCCGGACCAGCCTTCTGGCGGGGCATTCACCCGAGTCTGCTGGCGCGGCCCGGCCAGCATCTCCGGCGTGCACGCGCGATGGGGCGTAGGTTCGGCTGTCGCGGTGCCGACCAGAAGGTAATCGCGGCCAGCGTCGACGCTGCGCGCATGGCCCAGCCACGGCAACGCCAACCACACCAGCAGCAGGACAAGCACCGCCCCTGTTTCCAAACGCACCTGCCTGCCGCCCACGCCACGTCCTGTTCCTGCTTACGTCCGCGCCCATTGCGCGTCGCCCCTGGCGGCATTATCGCAGCGGAATGCACCACCGATGTGTAGACCAAAGTGGCGGGGGTATTGGCCGGGCTACCGCCCGGCACCCGCAGAGGCCGGAGCCGAAGCAACAGCGAAAGCGGCTACCGAGGTGGGCGGGGCGGTATGGGCAGGCAGGACACGCCGTAAACCCATCCATGGGGCTCGATGGCGCCTTGCTCGTGTGCGCCGTCCTGCGCACACGGCAAGACCGGGGTTGGGCGTCCTGCCCAACCCGCCCGAGGGCATGCCTCGGGCCCATGGCGCCAACGGTCCTGCCTGCCCATACCGCCCCACCCCTGACAGTGTCCCGCGCGTAGTAGATCCACGCCATGCGTGGATGGACGTTCCTACCGATTTCGAGATCATCGAATGGATTGGATTTCATCCACGCATGGCGTGGATCTACGTGTCGACCAAGGTCGACACCCACCAGGAGCAAGTCATGCCATCCCGACAGATTGTGGAGATCTGTCGAAGGCGGGGTGGGGGGGGGGGGGGGGGGGGGGGGGGGGGGGGGGGGGGGGGGGCCCCCCCCCCCCCGCCCGCGGGGGGGGCCCCCCCCCCCCCCCCCCCCCCCCCCCCC
>NZ_JARXWD010000017.1:0-95384 GCF_029892765.1 Stenotrophomonas sp. 1278 | reverse complement strand
GGTGGGGGTGGGGGGGGGGGGGGGGGGGGGTTTTTTGGGGGGGGGGGGGGGGGGGTGGGGGGGGGGGGGGCGGGGGCGGGGGGGGGGGGGGGGGGCGCGCCCGGCCGGACCGCGATCAGCAGAGCAGCTGCAGGATGTCCAGCTCGCCGTCGGCAAACCAGTCCATGCACAGGCCGACCACCATCAGCAGGCCCAGCGTGGTGGCGCCATGGGTGATGAAGATGGAGTGGGCCAGCGCACGCGCCGAGCGCCCCAGCTTCATGCACACCCGCGCCAAGCGCTGCAGACGGCCGCTGACGGCGTGCACATGCGCGCGTACCGGTGCCTGCACCCCGTTCATCGCCTCGGCCATCATCGCCTGCAGGCTTTCGGGGCGGTCAGCGTAGTACTTGGCCACGCCGTAGCCGAACATCAGCCAGTCACGCGCCTGCGCTTCGGCCAGATCCATGACTTCCAGCGGATCTTCTTCGAAGTCGATGAAACCGACGTTCTGGCCATCCCAGGTGAGGTTGCGCGGCAACGGCTGGCCGAAATAGGCGCCACGTGCGTGTGCTTCGGCAATGGCCTGCATTGCCGCGGCCACGAGGCGATCGCGGCCGGCATCGTCGGCTTCGCGCAGGCAGGTATTGAACGAGCTGCCGTTGTCGCCGATCACCAGCGCGGCATGGCCGCTGCCGATCACCGCGGGCACGTTCACGCCCTGCGCCTGCAGTTCCGCCAGCCGGCGGGCCTCGGTTTCGCGCGCGGCGTCGCCACCGCGGTGCGGCGGCGGGCGCAGGGCATCGAGATGGAACCGGCGGGCAACAAAATTGAGCAGGCCCAGGGCCACCGCTCGGCTTCCTTCGCCGTACTGCTTCAGCCAGGCGCGCTGCCCTTCGATGACGATGGGCTCAACCATGACAGTCTCCTTTAACGCATTACGGCCCCAGAGGGGCCGTAACGACGGTTTCACGTTGTCGTAACTGGCACTATCAATAGCGCAGCAGTGCCGAACCCCACGTGAAGCCACCACCGAAGGCTTCCAGCAGCAACAGCTGGCCGCGCTCGACCCTGCCGGAACGAACAGCAGCATCCAGGGCCAGCGGCACCGAGGCCGACGAGGTGTTGCCATGCTTGTCGACGGTGACCACGACCTGGTCCATCGACATCTCCAGCCGCTTGGCGGTGGCTTCGATGATGCGCAGGTTGGCCTGGTGCGGAATCAGCCAGTCCAGGTCGGACTTGGTCAGGCCGTTGGCATCCAGGGTTTCGTCCACGACCGAGTCCAGCGCCTTGACGGCGTACTTGAACACGTCGTTACCCTTCATGTTGATGGTGCCGCCACCGTTGTTGCCTTCACCGAAACCGACCGAGACGCCGACCGGATTCCACAGCAGCTCTTTCTTGCTGCCGTCCGAATGCAGGTGGGTGCTGAGGATGCCGGTTTCTTCGTCGGCCTTGAGCACGACGGCGCCCGCGCCATCACCGAACAGCACGCAGGTGGTGCGGTCTTCCCAATCGACAATGCGGGTCAGGGTTTCCGTGCCGATCACCAGCACATGGCGGGCATCACCGGAGCGGATGAATTTGTCAGCCACGCTGAGCGCGAACACGAAGCCCGAACAGGCCGCGTTGACGTCGAAAGCGGGACAGCCGCTCACACCGAGCTTGGCCTGGATCAGGCACGCGGTGGAGGGAAAGATCAGATCAGGAGTGGTCGTACCGACCACGATCATGTCGAGCTGCGAAGCGTCGATACCAGCGGCTTCGATCGCACGCAGCGCGGCCTGGTAGCCGAGATCGCTGGTGGTTTCGCCTTCGGCAGCGATGTGCCGTTCACGGATACCGGTGCGCGTCTGGATCCACTCGTCCGAGGTCTCGACCATTTTTTCCAGGTCGGCGTTGGTCAGGACTTTTTCCGGCAAATAGCTACCGGTGCCCGCGATCCTCGAGTAGATCCGCTTGCTCATCATGTTTCCTGTTGCACGAGCCGCCGTTCACCGGCGTGCCCGGGAAAGAAGGCGAAGGCCGCTGCCCAGCGGGCAGCGACCTTCCGGCACATCAGTCTTCCTGGACAGCCGAAGACTTGGTCTGGATGACCTTCTTGCCGCGGTAGAAACCGTCAGCAGTGATGTGGTGACGCAGATGCACTTCGCCGGTGGTCGGGTCGGTCGACAGCTGCTTGGCGCTCAGGGCGTCATGCGAACGACGCTGGCCGCGACGGGACGGGGTAACACGGGATTTCTGGACAGCCATGGGATTGCTCCAAACTCGGTTCGTTTTGCTTCGTCGTTTCGTCGCACAGGACGCCAGCGTCCAGCACACTTTTCGCTTTCGCCGCAGCCGCCGACGACAACCGGCTGCTATTGTTTCTTCAATGCCGCCAACGCCGCGAACGGATTGGCCTTTTCAATTTCTTCTTCGGTCGGCGCCCAGTCCTTGTCGACTGCCTCACCGTACGGCGACAGGGGTACCACCGGCACCGCCAGCACCAACTCGTCCTCGACCAGGTCCAACGGACGCAGCTGGCCATCTTCCGGCACCAGCAACGGCTCGTACTCCTCCGGCAAAGACGATTCCTCGTCTTCCTCGCGGATCAGGCCAAGCCTCTGGGTCATCTTCACCGGCAGCAGGAAACGCTGCATGCTGCGCTGACAGGTCAGCGGCAACGCGGTATCGATGGTCAGTTCCACATAGGATACCCGCAAGATCTCGTCGCGACCGAATTCGAGCGAGTAATTACACTCACCTTCGGTATCTGCGACAAGCCCCTGCAGGCGAGTCAATTCAGCCAGGGGAACCTGACCGTCGAAGCGCCTTCGCGCTACGACCATCCGCCAGGCATCCAGCGTTTCGGGTACGTTCGCGGACATAAGCCGCCGAATATTAAGGATCGGCAGGTCGTGTGTCAAATGACTGCCATGAAAGGCTTGCTGTGGCTGGCGGTAGCGGGCCAGACTGCCGCGCCCCGCCCCCGGAATTCCTGCATGCCTGCCTTGGTCCTGGCCTCCACCTCCCGCTACCGCCGCGACCTGCTGGAACGGCTGGGGTTGCCCTTCGACTGCGCACGCCCGCAGGTGGATGAGACTGCGGAGGCCGACGAGGCGCCGCTGGCGCTGGCGGCACGCCTGGCCAGCGCGAAGGCGGCCGAGGTGGCCGCCCGCCACCCCGGCAGCTGGGTGATCGGCTCGGACCAGGTGGCGGACCTGAACGGTCAGCCGCTGGGCAAGCCGGGCACGGTCGAGGCGGCCTGCGCGCAGCTGGCGGCAATGTCCGGGCAGACGGTGCGCTTCCACACGGCCGTCAGTCTCATCCGAGACGGAGAATCACTTTCGGCAATGGATACGACCCAGGTGCGCTTCCGCGCGCTGCAGGCGCCGGAGATCGCCCGCTACGTGGCCATCGAGCAGCCGCTGGACTGCGCCGGCAGCTTCAAGTGCGAAGGCCTGGGCATCAGCCTGTTCGAGGCCATCGACAATCGAGACCCCACGGCGCTGATCGGGCTGCCGCTGATCGCACTGTGCGGATTGCTGCGCAGGGCCGGATTCGCAGTGCCGTAAACCTGCCCGCCCGCAAGCAGGGCAAGCCATGCGTCGAGCCGAGTGCAGGCCCGTCACAGGAGGCACGATGCCTCAGCGCTTTTCAACCACGAAGGGCTGCTCCTGCCACTGCTCCACGCTGCCATCGCGACCGTGCAGGCGCAGGCCCAGCCAATGTCGGCCTGGCGTCAGCGTGGTGGTATCCACTTCGGCATCAAAGCCGACCCGTGGATGCTGCGGGTCATTGGAATCGGACCAGAATGAGCGGATATCGTGCTCGCGGCCATAGCGTGCATCACCGATCGAACGCCCATCCACCAACACTTCGACACGCAGCAGGCCGGCGCCTTCCTTGAACGCCCAGCCCTTCACCGCCAACGTGCCCGACACTTTCTCAGCATTGGCCGGCGAGTCCAGGTAGGCCAGCGCAGGCGTCACGCACGCGCCCTGCGCGCGCTGCACCGGCAGGCGGAACAGCAGGAAGCGCTGGAATCCGTGATCGTTGCTGACCACGCGTGGTGGCGGCAGCGGCCCTACCTGTTCACAGATGGCGTGATAGCGGGCGAGCAGATCGCGGAAACGCTGATCGCTGGGCGACAGCACCAGCAGCATCGGCACGTCGCGCTCGCCTTCATGCAACTGGTTCCATTGCGCCAACTGCGCGGTACGGCCGTGCTTGTCATTGAGCGGATGCGGCAGCACGTCGATGTCACCACGGCCCAACTGGAAGCCCAGTTCGGCGCCCACCTTGAAGTTGCCGGCCAGCACGCGGCTGCCTTCCGGCATCTGCTGCAGTTCTTCGCGGACCGCAGCAGCCAGCGGCTGCCAGCCGGCAAAGTTGCGCGGGTAGTACTTGTCGCCGGCCAACTGCTCGCGCAGCGATGACGAGGACGCCATCAGGTAATAGCCGAAGGCCAGCACCATGCCCAGACCGGCCAGCCACCAGCCGGTACGCCGCAACCAGCGGGGCCAGCCGTTGAGGATCACCGGCACCGCCACCAGCAGGGCCAGGTAGCCCGGCAGCGGCCAATGGAAGCTGATGCGCTCGACGTCGGTGAAGAAGCCCAGCGCGAAGATACCCAGTGTCGATACGCCGCCGACCAGGCCGAAATAGCGCCACTGCACGCGCGCGCCGCCGCCGCTGCGGGTGCCGGCCAGTGCAGCTTTCCACATCGCGATGCAGAGGATGGGCGTCACCAGCATCGGCTGGATCACCAGGAACCACAGGCCGCGCCACTCGAACGCCCACGGATGACGCTCGACCACCTGGAACTTCAGTCCGGCATCGTGATTGTCGGCATTCCAGGCCAACAGCGGCAGCCATGCCACTACGCCAACGGCCAGGGCCACCCAGACGCGCGGATCGGCCAGCATGCGCCGGCCCTGCGGCAGCGCCAGCAGAGCAATGAAGCCGACGCCGATCACACCGATGAAGCGATAGTGGCTGAGCGCACCGATCAGCAGGCCCAGCGCCAGCTTCACTGCCGAGGAAGCGTCGACGTTGCGCAGCAGGCGTGCGCCGGCGTCCAGGCACAGCACGGCCGCCAGCGCCATCGGCACATCGGGCACAGCCAGCAGGCCCAGCGTGGCCGACAAGGGCATCAGCAGCGTCAAGCTGCCAGCCTGCCAACCGGCAACATTGCCGAACCAGCGCGCTGCGATGCGCGATACCAGCAGCGGCAGCAGTGCGCCGATGGCCAGGAACGGCAGGCGCAGCGCAAGCACATGCTGGCCGCCAAGCTCCACACCCAACCGGGTCAACCAGGCCGTCAGCCCCGGCAGATCCGAATAGGCCGCAGCCAGATGCTGGCCTTCCTGCCAGTAGAACGCCTCATCGACGAACAACGGCAGGCGTGCGGCCACGACCAGCTTGGCCGCTGTGACGAGCGTCCATAACCAGAGAAAAATCGTACGTGCGCGCTGTTCGCCCTGCATTGATGTATGGATAGAATCGACCGGTTACCGAACTTGAGACGACCATGACAGCTTCGTCCCCCATGCCCAGCATGCTAACCGATCAACTGCGTCAGTCCCTGCGCAATGCGCAGGACCAGGTCAACGCGCTGGTGCTGGGCAAGGTGCATGAGGTGCGGTTGGCCTTCGTGGCCCTGCTCTCTGGCGGCCATCTGCTGATCGAAGACCTGCCTGGTCTCGGCAAGACCACTTTGGCCCATGCCTTGGCCAGCAGCCTGGGGCTGAGCTTCCAGCGCGTGCAGTTCACCTCCGACCTGCTGCCTGCCGACGTGCTCGGCGTATCGGTGTATGACGCCGGCAGCCGCCAGTTCCAGTTCCATCCCGGGCCGGTGTTCACCCACGTGCTGCTGGCCGACGAGATCAACCGGGCGCCGCCGCGCACGCAGAGCGCCCTGCTGGAAGCGATGGCCGAGCAGCAGGTCACCCTCGACGGTCAGACACATGCCCTGCCCGATCCGTTCTTCGTGATCGCTACGCAGAACCCGGTGGATCTGTCGGGCACCTTCCCGTTGCCCGACTCGCAACTGGATCGGTTCCTGCTGCGGCTGGCGATGGGCTATCCCAGCGCGCAGGCCGAGCGTGAACTGCTGCGTGGCAGCGATCGTCGCGACCTGATCGCCCGCACGCTGCCGCAGCTGGACGACAACCAGGTCCGCACGCTGCGCGAAGCGGTCGGCCAGGTGCATGTCAGCGATGCGCTGGTGGACTACGTGCAGGCTCTGCTGACCCGCAGCCGCCAGCACGCCGGCGTACGCGTGGGATTGTCGCCGCGCGCCGGCCTGGCCCTGCTGCGTGCCGCCAGGGCACATGCGCTGCTGCTCGGCCGTGGCCACGTCGTGCCCGAAGACGTGCAGACCCTGTTCGTGGCGGTGGCGGGCCATCGCCTGGTGGGCGAAGCCGAGTCCAGCACAGGGCCGGCGCTGGCACGGGCGATCCTGCAGACCGTCGCGGTCGATTGAAGATGGCATCGCATGCCCGGCGACTGCTGCAGATGGCACGCCCGCGTACGCCCGAGTCGTTGCCGCAGCGGCTGGACCGCCGGCGCATCTATGTGCTGCCCACCCGCTTCGGCCTGTTTGTGGCCTGCCTGCTGGTCGCGATGCTGCTGGGCGCGCTGAATTACAACAACAATCCGGCCCTGTTGCTGGCGCTGCTGCTGGCCGCAGCCGCGATCGCCAGCACCATCGCCGCACACCTGCAGCTGTCGGGCGTACAGATCGATGCGATCTCCGCCGAGCCGGTGCCGGCCGGGCAACCGCTGCGCCTGCGCGTGGACCTGTCGCTGCGCGACCCGCGAGCGCGCCATGGCCTGCACCTGCAACTGGGCGACAGCGAGGTGTGGCTCGACCTGCCCGCGCACGGCCGCGGTGAAGCCGAGCTGGAAGTACCCAGCGAACGCCGTGGCTGGCTGGAACTGCCACGCATCCGCCTGTCCAGCACCCAGCCGCTTGGCCTGGTCAGGGCGTGGTCATGGGTGTGGCCTGAAGAACCCCTGCTGGTCTACCCGCTGGCCGAAGCGAAGGCACCGCCATTGCCACAGCAGGGCAGCGATCCTCTGCACACCCGCGCCCATGCCAACGGCGAGGAACTGCATCAGCTGCGCCCGTATCGTGCCGGGGATCCACCCCGCAGCATTGCCTGGAAACACTCGGCGCGCCGCGACACGCTGCTGGTACGCGAGTATGAAAAACCGATAGGCATCGAGGTCGTGCTGGACTGGCGCGCGCTGGCCCCCTTGGGCCAGGAGGCCCGCATCGCGCGGCTGGCACGCTGGGTGGACAGCGCCGAGCGCGAAGGCCGTCGCTACACGCTGCTGCTGCCGATGCAGCCACCGCTTGGCCCCGGCCAGGGCGCCGGCCACCACCATCTGTGCCTGCGCGCGCTGGCATTGCTTCCCCATGACTGAGCCTACCCTGCTGCTGGACCGCAACACCCGCACGTGGACGCTGGCCAGCGCCGCACTGGCCTTGTTGCCGCTGCTGCTGCAGCTGCCCACCGCATTGGCCGCGTTGATCGCCGTGGCGGCGCTCGTCACCGCAGCACTGTCACAGCGCGGCGTGCTGCCGATGCCGGTGCGGGTACTGTTGGTGCTGGGCATGCTTGCTGCCATCGTCTGGCAGATGGGGGCAGTGCGCCCCGGCCGGGATACCGGTTGCGCGCTGCTGGCGGCGATGCTGGCCATCAAGTCAAGCGAGCTGCGCACGCTGCGCGATGCACGCAGCCTGCTCGGCTTTGCCCTGTTTTCACCGTTTGCTGCCTTCCTGCTCGACCAGGGGCCGCTGACCACCGTGCTCGCCGTGCTGGCCGGCGTCAGCGCCCTGATTGCGCTGCAGCGCTTGGCGCAGGGTGAAGGCCGCAGTGCGCCGCCGCCACTGACCACGCAGCTGCGTGGTGTCGGTCGCCTACTGCTGATCGGCCTGCCGCTGGCGCTGGCCTGCTTCTGGCTGTTCCCGCGGTTGGCCACGCCGCTGTGGGGCATTCCCGAACGCGCCGTCGGCACACCGGGGCTGTCGGACACGATGGAGCCGGACAAGTGGCTGGACCTGATGGCCGACGACACCCCGGCCCTGCGGGCGCAGTTCTTCGGCGCGGTTCCAGCGCCGGCACAGCGCTACTGGCGCGGGCCGGTACTGACCCAGTTCGATGGGCATGTCTGGCGACGCGACCGCCGTACCGAAGGTCTGCCGCCAGCCATCGTGGAACACGGCACGGAGGGCTGGGACTATCAGATCGATTACGAACCCACCGACCGTCGCCAGCTGGTCGCGCTGGATCTCCCTACTGCCGCACCAGAGGGCAGCCGGCTGGATGCAGCCCTGAGCCTGAGCAGCGACCGCGCATTGTCCGCACTGAGCCGGTGGCGCCTGCACTCGGTTCCGCCGCAGCGCTTCGATGCCACGCTGTCGTCGTACCAGCGTCGCGCTGCGCTGCAGTTGCCCGAAGGCTTCAACCCACGCACGGCAAACCTGGCCCGACAGTGGCGGCAGGAAGCGGGAAACGATGACGACGCCGTGGTCCGTCGCGCCCTGGCGTGGATCACCGCGGACTTCTCGTACACGCTTGAAACACCGGCCGCCGGGCGTGATCCGGTCGATGCATTCCTGTTCGACTACAAGGCCGGCTACTGCCAGCATTTCAGCTCTGCCTTCGTGGTGCTGATGCGCAATGCCGGCATTCCCGCGCGGGTGGTCACCGGGTTCGCCGGCGGCACGCGCAACCGGATCGGCGACTACTGGGTGCTGCGGCGGATGGACGCCCACGCCTGGGCTGAGGTATGGCTGCCGCAACGCGGCTGGGTACGCATCGATCCGACAGCGGCAGTAGCACCCGAGCGCATCCTGGACACGCTCGACGACCGCCTGCAGGCCGGGGCCGATACCGGCCTGCAGCACCGCTGGCTGCAGCTGGGCCAGGTCGGCGACTGGATGCGCAGGGGCTGGAACGAACTGGTGCTGTCCTTCGACGCGCGCCGCCAGCAGCAGTTGCTGCAACCGTTCGGGCTGGACGACCTCGGCCCTGGACAGCTGCTGGCCGGCTTCGTGACGGCCGCGTTGCTGGCGCTGGCGTGGATGGCGTGGCTGCTGGCCCGTGGCGAACGCGAGCGTGACCCGCTGCTGCGCGCCTGGCACCGGCTGGGGCAGCGCTATGCGCGGCTGGGTCTGGGCCGCGAACCGCACGAACCGGCCCTGCACTGGGCCCGCCGGATCCACGCACAGCGCCCCGACCCGGCCCTCATCACACTCAGCCAGCGTTTCGCTGATGCACGCTACGCTGGCACTTGTACCGAGCTCGCCCCATTATTGCGGGACCTGCGCAGGCATCGCCCGACTTCCGGAGCCTCCCCATGAATACCAAGTTCCTCCTCACCGCCGTGGCCGCCCTGGCCTTGTCGGCCTGCGCCACGGCCCCCAAGCCGCTGCAGGGACAGTTCAGCCTGGTTTCCCCGCGCGACTCGGTTGCCACCCAGCAGGTCGGCACGCCGGTGCGCTGGGGTGGCCGGATCATCGAAACCAAGCCCGGCCAGGGCGAGACCTGTTTCCAGATCATCTCGCGCCCGCTCAACGGCAGTGGCCGCCCGAACACCACCTCTTCCGACGCCAGCGACGGCCGCTTCATCGCCTGCCGCGCCGGCTTCTACGATCCGGCCGTGTTCGAAGCCGGCCGCGACGTGACCTTCATCGGCAAGATCGATGGCTACGCCAACACCCGTATCGGCGATTACGACTACCGGCTGCCGAAGCTGTCTGCCGACGTGATCTACCTGTGGCCGGAGCAGCGCCAGGTCGATGTGGTGCCCTACCCCTACGGACCGTGGGGCCCGGGCCCGTATGGCCCGTACTGGGGCGGTTACCGCGGCTGGGGCTGGTGGTAGTCCAGGCCCGGTAAGCATGATGCACAAGGCCGCCCATCGGGCGGCCTTTTTTCATCCACGCATGGCGTGGATCGACAGCGCACCAACAACAGTAGATCCACGCCATGCGTGGATGGCCGCCTCAACGCCCTGGCGTACCGAAGTGGCCCAGCGGCGCGCCAGCCAGCAGATGCATGTGGATATGGAACACGGTCTGCCCGGCATCTTCGCGGCAGTTCATCACGATGCGGTAGCCGTCCTGCGCGAAACCTTCCCGACGCGCGTACTCGGCGGCGGCCAGCGCCAGCTTGCCGATCAGGTGCGCCTGCGACGGCTGCAGGTCATCCAGGGTCGGAATGATCTCGTTCTTCGGAATGAACAGCACGTGCACCGGCGCCTGCGGTGCGATGTCCTTGAACGCCAGCACGTCGTCGTCTTCATAGACGATGGTGGCCGGGATCTCGCGACGGATGATCTTGCTGAAGAGGGTTTCGCTGCTCATGGTCGGCCTCGGCGGGGTATTTTCCGCATTGTAGGCCGGTAACGCCGGGGCATGCCCGGCATCGACTCAATCGCGCACTTCGCTGCGGGTGCCGAACGCGTGCGACAGCGTGCCGCGATCGACGTACTCCAGCTCACCACCGAGGGGCAGGCCCTGGGCCAGTCGACTCGGCCGCACCTGGCGGGCACGCGCCAGCTGCGCGAGATAGTGCGCGGTAGCTTCGCCTTCGACGGTGGCGCTGGTGGCAATGATCAGTTCCTGCACTTCCGCCTCGGCCAGGCGCTGTTCCAGCTGCTCCAGACCCAGCTCGCGCGGCCCGATGCCATCCAGCGGCGACAGGCGCCCCTGCAGCACGAAGTAAACGCCGCGATAGCCGGTGGCGTTCTCGATCGCCAGGCGGTCAGCCGGCGATTCCACCACGCACAGCTGGCTGCGCTCGCGGCTGCCATTGGCGCAGGTCGGGCACAGCTCGGTTTCGCTGAAGTCGCGGCACTGCGCACAGTGACCGATGCGTTCAACCGCCTGCGCCAGCGTCTCGGCAAGGCGTTTGCCACCTTCGCGCTCGCGTTCGAGCAGGTGGTAAGCCATGCGCTGCGCCGTCTTCTGGCCTACGCCAGGCAACACCCGCAGTGCATCGATCAGTTGTTCAAGCAGGGGTGCGGACACGGCGGCGTGTTCTGTAGAGCCGAGCGTGCTCGACTGGAAATTGCGGGCAATCGAGCACGCTCGACGCTACACAGTGCATGGCACCCGGCAGTGCGGGTGCCAGCCCGGACATCAGAACGGCATTTTCATGCCCGGCGGCAGCTGCATGCCGGCAGTGGCCGAACCCATCTTCGACTTCGACTCGGCGTCGATCTTGTTCGACGCGTCGTTGAAGGCGGCGGCGATCAGGTCTTCCAGCATTTCCGGATCACTGGCCAGCGACGGATCGATGCGTACCTTGCGGCACTCCTTGGCGCCGGTCAGGGTAACGCTGACCATGCCGCCACCGGCGCTGCCGGTCACTTCGATCTTGGCGATTTCTTCCTGGGCCTTCTGCAGGTTTTCCTGCATCTTCTGGGCCTGCTGCATCAGTTGGGCGATATTGCCGCGCATGTCGTCTTACTCGTCAAAAGAACGGATGGAATCGGAAACAACCCGGGCGCCGTGCTGCTGGATCAGCAGCTGGACTTCCGGGTCGTCCATGAAAATGGCCTCGGCAGCCTGCTGCCGCTCGCCACGCTGGCGGTCAGCGCGCTGGTGCAGGGTCTCAGCCGGGACCTGCTCGGTTTCCACGGTTTCGACCACGATCTTCAGCGCGTGGCCAAGGGACTTTTCCAGCACCTCGCCCAACGCTGCCAGCGCGCGCTCGGAGCGCAGGTATTCAAATCCGGGCGAAAGGCCCAGTTTCAAGACCCCATGCTGGCAACTGATGAAGGCCGCATTGGCCGCAAGCTGTCGCGACGGACCGCTGAGGCCACTGTTGGCGATCAGGTCGAGCCAGTCCTCGGCACAGGCCAGGTCACTGACGCTGCCTGCCGGCGAAGCTTTTTCCTTTGCCGCAACCGGTGCCGGGGCGATGTCGATACCCTCGGCACGGAACGAACGCTCCGGCGCGGCAACCGCCTCTGCAACCGGCGGTGAAGCCGGCGCCGGCGGCTCGTGCCACGGCGCGACCATCGCCGCGTCGGGCGTTGCCATCTCGGCCGCCAGCGCTTCATCGCGCGCGCCAGCCGCGTCGGTCGCCCACGGCGGCAGGTCATCTGCCTCGGCAGGTGCCTTGGGCGTGGCCGCCTCGGGAGCCAACTGCGCCTTCATCGGCAGCGGGGATCCGGGTTCCTCGATCGGAGCCGGTTCAGGTTCCGGGGTCGGATCTGGTTCCGGGGACGGCTCGGGCTCCGGCTCGGGTTCGCGCTGTGGCGCCGGGTTCGGCGTCTGCGCGGTTGCCTCCGCCGACACGGGTACCGCAATTGCCTGGGTGGCCGCTGCGGCTTCTGGTGCCGCAGCAGCGGCCGGTGCAGCTCCTTCTTGGCTGCCAGCAAGGCCGCCCCCGGTCTGGCCCGTACCGGTCGGTGCGCTGCCACCGGAGGATTCCGGAGTACGCGGCACCGACGGCACGGCAGCCGCAGGGCGGAACGCCAGCATGCGCAGCACGGCCATTTCAAAGCCGGCGCGCGGGCTGGGCGCCAATGGCAGATCGCGACGACCATTCAGGGCCATCTGATACCAGAGCTGGACCACTTCCGGGCGCAGGCGTTCAGCAAACACGCTGGCATCCAGTCCCTCGGCAGCGGCGGACGCGCCCGGCACCAGTTGCTGCACCTGGATGCGGTGCAGGCCCTCGGCCAGTGCATCGAGCACCCCGCTCCAGTCCGGCGAGAACTCGGCCAGTGCCGCCACTACCTGCAGCAGGCGCGGGCCATCGCCCTCGGCCAGGGCATCGAGCATGGCCGCCACCTGGGTGCGGTCGACCGTGCCCAGCATGGTGCGCACCACGTCCTCACGCAGCGCACCGCCGGCATAGGCAATGGCCTGGTCGAGCAGCGACAGGCCATCACGCAGGCTGCCGTCGGCGGCCTTGGCCAGCTGCACGATAGCGGTCGGATCCGACTCGATCTCCTCGGCGGTGAGGATGCGGGTCATCTGCCCCTGGATCTGATCTTCATCCAGGCGCTTGAGGTTGAACTGCAGGCAGCGGCTGAGCACGGTGACCGGCAGCTTCTGCGGATCGGTGGTGGCCAGCAGGAACTTCACATGTTCCGGCGGTTCTTCCAGCGTCTTCAGCAGCGCATTGAACGCGGCCTTGGACAGCATGTGCACTTCGTCGATCAGGTACACCTTGTACTTGCCACGCGAGGGCATGTACTGGGCGTTCTCGATCACCTCGCGCACATCGTCCACGCCGGTATTGGACGCGGCATCGATTTCCAGCAGGTCGATGTAGCGACCGGCGTCGATGTCCAGGCAGGCCGCACACTGGCCGCAGGGATCGGCACTGGTGCCCTGCTCGCAGTTCAGCGACTTGGCGAAGATGCGCGCGATCGTGGTCTTGCCCACGCCGCGGGTACCGGTGAACAGGAACGCATGGTGGACCCGGCCGCTGTCGAGCGCATTGCTGAGCGCACGGACCACGTGTTCCTGGCCCACCAGCTCGGCAAAACGCTTCGGACGCCACTTGCGGGCAAGGACGAGATAGGACATCAGGCCACCGTCTTCCATCGGATGTTCCATTGTGCCACGCCTGTCCAGCCCTCTCGCCCTGCAAACCAGTGCTTGTGTCCTGCCGCTGCGCCCGCTAGAATCTGCGCCCCTGCTGAGGCGTTTGCCGATGGCAGGGATCCGGAGAGGTGTCCGAGTGGTTGAAGGAGCACGCCTGGAAAGTGTGTAAGCGTCTAAACCGCGCTTCGGGGGTTCGAATCCCCCTCTCTCCGCCAGATAAATAAAAAAGGCTGCCCTTCGGGCGGCCTTTTCTATTTATCTGGCTGGGGACGCGAAGTGCGCTGCGCGCGCTTTCGCCCCAAACGTTGCTGCGCAACGTTCGGGCCCCTCCCCTCGCCGGCCTCTCCCCGCCCCTGTCGGGGCAGCCCCTCAACAGAGGGCTTGTTCCTCCAGCTACGGCAGTAGATCCACGCCATGCGTGGATGCGCGCCCGCCCGGGTTTGACGGCCCGCAGGGGTAGAGCCGGACAGCAGCCCTTTTTTATTTATCTGGCTGGGGACGCGACGCGCGTTCCGCACGCTTCGCCCCAAACGTTGCTGCGCAACGTTCGGGCCCCTCCCTTCGCCGGCCTCTCCCCGCCCCTGTCGGGGCAGCCCCTCAACAGAGGGGCTTGTTCCCCCAGATACGACAGTAGATCCACGCCATGCGTGGATGCCTCGGCCCGGTCGCATCGACTACCTGCCCGTGGTCGAGCCTGTCGGCGCCCCCCGCCTTGGCGCCCTCACCTTTCGCTGAACAGCTGGTTCAAGGCCGCATAGCCTGGTGCGCCCTCGGGCATCGCCATCACACCGCCGAGAAAATCCGTGGTCGCCGCAGCCATCGCTGTCCATGCGTGCATGAACAAGGCCGGCCCAGCGCTGAGCCGCCGCACACCGGCCTGCGACAGCGCAGCAAACGGCGCCATCCCTGGCAGCCACATCAGGTTGAGAGGCAGCGGCACGGCGCCGGCAACCGCAGCAACCTCGTCCAGCGCGCGAAGCCCGGGCACGAAGCCGCCGTCGGCACCGGCACGTGCATAGGCCTGCAGCCGATCGATGCTCATCCCCACCGCCTCGTCCCCTTCGGCCAGGCCGCGCAGATACACATCGGTGCGCGCATTGATGAACAGCGATCGTCCGCCCAGCGCCGAACGGATGGCCGTGATCTTGCCCACCAGCGCCGCAGGGCTGCCGGCACCGTCTTCGATGTTGATCCCTACTGCACCCGCCTCCACCAGGCGCAGCACCCGCTCAGCGACCGCATCGGGGACATCGCTGTAACCGTCCTCGATATCGACCGTGACCGGCAGCGAGGTCACACCAACAATTTCTGAAACCCGCTGCAGCAGCGCGGTATCCGGCAGCGCACCGCCATCGGCATAGCCGCAGGACCACGCCATGGCAGCACTCGATGTTCCCACCGCGACAGCTCCCAGCTGCTGGACCAGGCGTGCGCCACCGGCATCCCATACGTTGGGCAGCACATAAAGACCAGCGCGTTGATGGAGTTGAACGAAGTTCTGGTGAACGTTGGACATGGAACCTCCTGATGGCGGGGACCCGCAGTCTGCGTCCGGACCGGTTTCCGGGCTCGCCATATCCGGACATCAATGGTCCGGACCTCGCGCACAATGTGCCCGCCACCACGATGACAGTCATTCATGACACCCCGCCCCTACCGCTGCACCGACGTCACCGCCTGCCTGTCGATCTTCGACAGCAACGTGCCCACCTACTTCGCAACCGCAGAGCGGGGTGACTTCGAGCGCTTCCTGCACGAACACGCCGTGCCACGCGCCTTCCAGGTGATCGAGGTCGAGGGCCAGGTGGTGGCCTGCGGCGGCCTCTGGCACTGCGGCAATGGCAGCGCCAGCTTGTGCTGGGGCATGGTCGAACGAAGTCGCCACAGACAGGGGCTGGGACGCGCGCTGGCAGTGGCCCGCCTGCATCAGGCTGAAGCAGACCCATCGATCCAGCGCATCACGCTCAGCACCAGCCAGCACACGCAGGGCTTCTATGCCGGCCTCGGCTTCCAGGTGGTACGCGTGGTAGCCGATGGCCACGGCGCCGGAATCGACGCCGTGGAAATGCAGCGGGTGCTGTAACCCGGCTCTCGACGGATCCACGCATGGCGTGGATCCGTCGAAGACACGCGCTGGCTCAGAACCCGACGCGCAGGTTCAACTGGCCACCAATATCGTTGCGACCGTCGCCATGCTGGCCCTGCACGAACAGCGACAGCTGGCTGCTGCGTCCCAGGCCGACGGCCACACCGACCTGGCTGACCAGTGCGTTGCGCGCCATCACGGCACTGTAGGCATCGAACGCAGTGCCACCGACGGCGAAGCTCTGCCGGCTGGCCACGTCGGTGTCACCGGACGCATGCTGCCAGCCCAGCCCGACCGTCAGCTGTGCCGGATAGCGCTCGCCGCTGCCCACATCCCAGCGGCCACGTACGCCGACGGTGCTGACATTGAGCGTGTCCTTGCCGCCCTCCAGCACCAGCGCCGCGCTACCGCCCTGCTCCACCGCGCGATCGCTGTCCACCCAGTGCTTGGTGAACTGCACATACGGTTGCAGTTGCGTCCTGCCATGGGTCCAGGTCCAGCTGCCTTCGATCTGGGCGATGGTGACATCCGAATCCTGGCGGCTGTGCAGCGTCTGTGCCAGCAGCGGCACTTCACGCGTGGTGCGCGTGCGGTAATCGCCGCGCGACACACTGCCACCGACCGCAAATCCGTTGTTCCACTCGCCCTGCGCATACAGTCCATAGGTGTTGCCACGCAGGCGTGCACGCGACTGGCGATCGTACAGCCGCGTGTCCAGCCGCTCGCTGCCCGCCGCCGCACCCAGCACCACATGCTCGCCGAGCTTCCAATCGACGCCGGCCATCAGTGCATTGCGGTTGGCACGGATCTCGTCACCGTTGCCATCGCCGTCCTGCTTGAACACCTTGCCGCTACCCGCCAGCCATGCCGAAGCACGCTCGCCACGCACCGTCGGCAACTCGTTGCCAAGACGCTGGCGGATGCCCTCTTCCAGGTAGTTGTCGTACAGCAGCACTGCACGGCTGGCTGCATGCACTTCACCGGAGAGCTGGTTGAACGCGTTGCGCGCGGTGGCGGTGTCGTAGGCCAGCAGCGTGTTGTACAGGCCCAGCGCCGCGCCGGTCTGCGGCAGGCTGTCCAGCGCCGATGCCACGCCCAGCTGGTTGCGGGTCTGCGCAGCCGTGACGAAGGCCGCTGTCTGCTTCACATCGATCTTCAGCTGCGCGGCATTCGCTGTGTAGACCGGGCTCAGTGAGAGGAACGCCGAGGTGGTGGTGGGGGGCACGAACTGCCCGCTGACGCCGCCGCCTGCGTTGATGATCGTGTACTGCTGGCCCTGCTGGTAGCTGGTGTTCGGGTCGATGGCATTGACCACCACCGATGCACCACCGATGTTCGCGCTGCCGCCCACCTGCACCACGTCACTGCCGGTAGCGCCCAGGTCGACCGACAGCGTGCTGCCCGGTGCCAGGGTCAGGTTGCCGCCCACGGTGATCGCGCCCGTACCGTTGCCGCCACTGCTGCCATTGCCCGGGCCGTTGCCCGGCGACAGCACACCGCCGCTGCTCACGGTGACGCCGCCAGCGCTGCCGCCGATGGTGCCGGTACCCGACAACGTGGTGCCGCTGCCGATGGTCCATTGGCCACCGACGGTGCCGGTGACATTCAGGCCACCACCGGTGACCTGACCGGTACCGGTGAATCCGCCACTGTCGCCGCCCAGGTTGAGCAGGCCAGGGCCGGCCTGCACGATGCTGCCCGCGCCACTGATGCTGCCAACCAGCGTGGTGGTGCTGCCGGTGTTGACCACCAGGCCACCGTTGTTGGTGATGTTGCCGGTGACCGCGCCGCTGGCGCCGCCGTTGCCGATCTGCACGGTACCGCCGGTGTTGATCGTGGTGCCACCGGTATAGGTGTTGTTGCCGGTAAGGACCAGCGTGCCGCTGCCGGCCTGGGTCAACCCGCCGCTGCCACTGACCACGCCACCAAGCGTGGTATTGCCGCCGACGTTGAACACCAGGCTGCCGTTGTTGCTGACGTTGCCGGTGATCGCACCCGTGGCGCCACCATTGCCCACCTGCAACGTACCGCCGGTGTTGATGGTGGTACCACCGATATAGGTGTTGTTGCCGGTCAGGGTCAGCGTACCGGCACCGGCCTGGGTCAGCCCGCCGCTGCCGCTGACCACGCCCGCGAGCGTAGTGTTGCCACCCACGTTGAACACCAGGCTGCCGTTGTTGCCGACGTCGCCGATGATCGACCCCGTTGCACCACCATTGCCCACCTGCAGGGTGCCACCGGTATTGATGGTGGTGCCGCCGGTATAGGTATTGTTGCCGGTCAGCGTCAGCGTGCCGCTGCCGGCCTGGGTCAGGCCACCGCTGCCGCTGACGGTGCCACCGAGTGTCGTGTTGCCCGACAGGTTGACCACCAGTGCGCCGTTGTTGGTCACGTCGCCGACGATCGCACCGGTCGCGCCGCCATTGCCGATCTGCAAGGTGCTGCCACCGTTGATGGTGGTTCCACCGGTGTAGGTGTTGTTGCCGGTCAGGGTCAACGTGCCGGTGCCGGTCTGCACCAGGCCACCGCTGCCACCGATGGTGCCACCGAAGGTGGTGCTGGCATTGCTGCCGCCGGTGGTCAGGGTGGAACCGCCGAGCACCACGTTGCCGCTGGCAACACCGGCCAGGCCACCAATGGCCTGGTTGCCGGCCGCACTGATGTCCAGCGTTCCGGCGCCGGCCAGGTTCACCGTGCTGGCCGAGGACAGGCTGCCACCGGCGGCGACCGCCAGGGTGCCGCTGTTGATCGTCGTGGTGCCGGTGTAGCTGCTGGCACCGCCCAGGGTCACCGTCGCCGCACCATCCTTGAGCAGGCTGCCACTGCCGGCGATGTCACCGTCCAGCGTCAGCGGCGTGCCCCCCAGCAGGGTCAACGTGCCGCTTGCCAGCTGCACGTTGTTGGCCAGGGTCAGCGGCACACTGCCGTCCAGCGTGGCGTCACCGCCTACGGTCAGCGTGCCGGTGCCCAGGGCACCACTGCTGCCCAGCGACAGACCACCGGCATTGAGCGCCACTCCGCCACCGAAGGTGTTGCTGCCGGTCAGGCCGAGCACGCCGGCACCGTTCTTGACCAGGCCACCGGCGCCACTGATGTCGCCGGCAAAGGTGCTGTTCCCCGCTGCGTTGGTGGTCAGTGTGTTGCCGCCAAGGCTGATCGTGCTGCCGGCGACGCCGGACAATGTACCGATGGCCTGGTTGCCACCGCTGGAGATGTCAAAACCGGTACCGGCGTTGGCCAGGTTCACTGCGCCGGTAGCGGCCAGGCTGCCACCGGCGCCGATCGCCAGCGTGCCGGCGTTGATGGTGGTGCCGCCCGTGAAGGTGTTGGTGCCGGTCAATGTTTCGGTACCGGTGCCCTCCTTGATCAGTCCACCGGTGCCGCCGATCGAACCACTGAACACACCATTGGTGGCATCGCCGATGGTCAACGTGTTCGCGCCGAGATTGACCGTGCCATTGCCGATCAGCGTGCCGAATACCTGCGTGCCGCTGCCGGCCGAAAGATCGAAGGTGGCACCCGTGGCCAGATTGACGATACCGCCTGCGCTGAGGCTGGCACCGGCACCGAGCGCGAGCGTGCCCGCGTTGATGTAGGTGCCGCCGGTATAGGTGTTGGTGCCGTTCAACGTGAGGGTAGCAACGCCGTCCTTGGTCAAGCTGCCGGCCCCCGACAGATTGCCGTTGAGGGTGAGATCGTTGCTGCCAAGCACGGTCAGGCCGGCGTTGAGCACCATGTTGTTGGCCAAGGTCACCGCACCGCTGGAATCAAGCGTGGAAGCGCCCCCCACCGTCAACGTGCCGGTTCCCAGCGCAGCGTTGTTGCCCACCACCAGGCCACCCGCATTGAGAGTGACGCCGCCACCGAACGTGCTGGCACCGTTGAGGGTCTGCACGCCGCTGCCATTCTTGACCAGCCCACCGCTGCCGGTCAGGGCACCGTTGAAGGTCGCGTCGGTGGTACCGCCCAGCGTCAGGCTGTTGCCCCCCAACGACACCGTGCTGCCGGCCACGCCCGCCAGCGAACCGACGCTCTGGTTGCCGCCGGCGGAGATGTCGAAGGTGCCGGTACCGGCCAGGTTCACCGCGCCGGTCGGCGACAGGCTGCCGCCCGCCCCGATCGCCAGCGTGCCGCTGTTGATGACCGTGCCGCCGGTGAAGGTGTTGCTGCCGGTCAGGGTGACCGTCGCCGCGCCGTTCTTGATCAGGCCACCATCGCCGGTGACCGCCCCGCCCAGCGTCAATGCATTGCTGCCAAGCAGGTTGAGCGTGGCACCGGCCAGCAGGCCGATGTCGTTGCCGAGGTTCGCAGCGATGCTGCTGTCCAGCGATGCGTTGGCGCCCACGGTCAGCGCGCCGGTACCCAGCGCGGCATTGTTGCCCACCACCAGGCCGCCACCGTTGAGTGCCACCCCGCCACCGAAGACGTTGGCGCCGCCCAACGTCTGGATGCCCGTACCGTTCTTGACCAGCCCGCCGGTCCCACCGATCACGCCATCGAAGGTCCCGTTGCCAACGCCGCCGAAGGTCAGCGTATTTCCACCCAGCGCCACGGTGCTGCCAGCGACGCCGTTGAGCGCGCCGGTGGTCTGGTTGCCAGCAGCGGAGATGTCGAAGCCGGTGCCCGGCGCGGAAAGCGTGACTGCACCGGTTGCCGCCAGGCTGCCACCGGCACCGATCGCCAGCGTTCCCGCATTGATCAGGGTGCCACCGGTGAAGGTGTTGGTACCGGTCAGCGTTTCAGTACCGGTCCCCTCCTTGATCAGGCCGCCGGTGCCGGCGATGGATCCGCTGAAGACACCGTTGGTCGGTCCGCCGACAGTGATCGAGTTTGCGCCCAGGTTGACCGTGCCACTACCGGTCAGGGTGCCGAAGGTCTGGGCACCGTTGCCCGCAGAGAGATCCAGCGTAGCGCCGGTTGCCAGGTTGACGATGCCGCTGGCGGCCAGACTTGCACCTGCTCCCAGGGCCAGCGTGCCGGCGTTGACGTTGGTGCCGCCGGTATAGGTGTTCACGCCGTTCAAGGTCAGCGTGGCAGCACCATTCTTGGTCAGGCTGCCGGTGCCGGAGATCACCCCGTTGAGCGTCAGCGCGTTGCTGCCCAGCACGGTCAGGCCGGCATTGAGGGCGATGTTGTTGACCAGTGTTGCCGCCAGGCTGGTGTCGAGGGTGGCCGCGCCACCCACGGTCAGCGCACCACTGCCCAGTGCCGCATCATTGCCGAGCAGCAGGCCACCGGCATTGAGGCTGACGCCGCCGCCGAAGGTGTTGGCAGCGGACAGCGTCTGCAGGCCCGCGCCCACCTTGACCAGGCCACCGCCTCCGCTGATCACGCCATCGAACACCGCATCGGCTGCCGTACCAAAGGTCAGCGAGTTTCCTCCCAGCGCGACCGTCGAACCGACCACGCCATTCAGCGCGCCGATGGTCTGGTTGCCGGTTGCCGCCGATATATCAAAGCCCGCGCCAGCGCCGCCGAGGGTGACGTCCCCCCCGACAGCCAGGCTGCCGCCTGCGCCAAGCGCCAGGGTTCCGGCATTGATCGTGGTGCTGCCGACGTAGGTGTTCGCATTGGCCAGCGTCAGTGTGGCTGCACCGTTCTTGACCAGTGCACCATTGCCGGACACCACACCGCCGAGCGTCAGCGCATTGCTGCCCTGCAGGGCAAGCGTCGTGCCCGAGGCCAGGTTGATCGCGTTGCCCACGGTATAGGCGGCGGCAGTATCCAGCGTTGCATTGCCGCCGACGTTGAGCGCACCCGTTCCCAGAGCGCCGGCGTTGCCCAACTGCAGGTTGCCGCCATTCAACGCCAGGCCGCCACTGAAGCCGTTGGCGTTGCCGAGGGTCAACGTACCAGCGCCGTTCTTGACCAGACTGCCGGTGCCGGAAATCACGCCATCGAGCGTGAGTGCGTTACTGCCGATCAGCGTCAGTGCCGAGCCGGCGCCAAGGTTGACCGCATTGGTCAGGTCAAGCGCAATGCTGTTATCCAGGCTGGCGTTCGCAGCAACGTTCAGCGCACCGGTTCCCAGCGCTCCACTGTTGCCCAGCAACAGGCCGCCGCCCGCCAGGTTCAGGCCGCCACCGAAGGTATTGGCACCGTTGAGCGTCAACACCGTGGCGCCGCTCTTCGTCAGGCCACCGTCACCGGACACCACGCCGCCCAGCGTGATGTTCTGGCTGCCGGGGAGCGTAAGAATCGCACCAGTACCCAAGGCCACGTTGTTGCTCAGGTTCAGCGCAACCGCCGCGTCCAGCGACACGTTGCCGCCGATGTTCAGCGCGCCGGTGCCGGCCGCCGCACTGCTGCCCAGCAGCACGCTGCCGGCATTGAGGTTGAGGCCACCGCTGAAGCCATTGGTGCCGTTCAAGGTCAACAGCGAGGCGCCGTTCTTGGTCAGGCTGCCGACGCCGGAGATGTCGCCGGTCAGGGTGATGTTGTTGCTGCCGCCCAGGGTCAGCGCGGCACCGAGGTTGACCGCGTTGCCCAGGGTCAGCGCAGAGCTGCCGTCCAACGTCGCGGCACCGTTGACGCTGAGCGCGCCGGTGCCCAGTGCACCGCTGTTGCCCAGCAGCAGACCGCCAGCATTGAGCGCGACGCCGCCGGTGAAGGTGTTTGCGCCGGTCAACGTCTGTACGCCACTTCCGTTCTTTACCAGGCCTCCGCCGACGCCACTGATCACACCGGCGAAGACCTGGTCGGCCGCACTACCAAAGGTGAGCGTATTGCCGCCCAATGCCACGGTGGAACCTGCCACGCCGGACAGTGCACCGATGGTCTGGCTACCACCCAGGGAAAGATCCAGCGCCGCCCCTACCCCCGACAGGCTGACCGCGCCGGTCGCGGCGAGGCTGCCACCACTGCCCAGCGCCACCGTGCCGGCAGCAACGTTCAAACCACCGGTGAAGGTATTGGCGCCGTTGAGCGTCAGTGTCGAAGCCCCGCTCTTTATCAGGCCGCCACCACCGGAAATCGCACCGCCCAGTGTCAGCGCGTTGCCACCCAGCACGTTCAACGAACCTGCCGCGCCGATGATCACGTCATTGCCCAGGGTCAGGGCTGAAGAGGTATCCAGCGTCGCAGCGTTGTTGATGTCCAGCAGGCCGGTACCGAGCGCACTGCTGTTGCCCAGCAACAGGCCGCCACCGTTGACGACGAGGCCGCCACTGAACGTGTTGGTGCCGTTCAACGTGAGCAGAGATGCGCCGTTCTTGCCAATGTTGCCGACGCCGGAGATCACCCCGTTCAACACCACGGGCTGGCCGCCCTGCAGCGCGAGCGAACCGCCGGCACCGAGCGTGATGTCGTTGGCCAGGGTGAGCGCTGCGGTGGTGCCATCCAGCGTGACCTCGCCGCCCACGCTCAGCACACCCGTTCCCAATGCACCGTTGTTGCCGAGCAGCAGGCCGCCGCCATTCAGGGCAAAACCACCGGTCAAGCTGTTGCTGCCGGACAGTGTCTGCACTCCGGTACCGACCTTGACCAGGCCACCGGTAGTGCCAGTGAAGTTGCCGGCGAAGGAGGTATTGCCGAGACCGCCTAGAGTAAGTGTGCGAGTGCCCAGGCTGACCGTTCCACCAAGCCCGGACAGCGAGCCGACGGTCTGGTTGGCTGCGGCAGTGAGGTCCAGCGACGTGCCTGCCGTGAGCGAGATCGCAGCGGTCGGTGACAGGCTGCCACCTGCACCGAGCGCCAACGCGCCGCCCGCGATCGAGACATTGCCGGTAAGCGTGTTTGCACCGCCCAGGGTGAGTGTGCCGGCGCCGTTCTTCACCAGATTGCCTGCACCGGACAGCGCACCGTTCAACGTCAACGCATTGGTGCCGACCAGATTCAGACTGCCACCACCGTTGACGACGATGTTGTTGGCGAGATTGAAGGCCCCGCTGGTATCCAGCGACGCGGCACCACCTACCGTCAGGTTGCCGCTGCCCAGCGCACCTGCGTTGCCCAGCAGCAAGCCGCCAGCATTGAGGTTGACGCCACCACCGAACAGGTTCGCGCCGCCCAGCGTGACCACACCGGTGTTGGTCACGGTCAGGCCGCCAGCACCGGACAGCACACCACTCAAGCTGAAGGGGTTGGTGCCGCCCAACGTCAGTCTGCCAGTGTTGAGCGCAAAGGAATTTGCAAGCGTGAGCCCACCCGCCGATGCCGCGATGGCGCCGCCGTTGACGTTGAAGGTACCGGTACCGAATGACGCCGCGTTGTTGAAGTTGACCAAGCCATCGTTGATCGTGGCACTGGTTCCGGTCCAGGCACCTTGCAGATTCCAGGTACCACTGTTGACGGTCAGGTTCTCGAATCCAGTGTAATTGCCCCAAACGAGGTTGGTCACCGTCCCGCCGGTACCCGCGCCCGGCCCCGAAGCGCTGTTCTGAAGCAGCAGGCGATCACTGGCACCGGTACCGCCATCGACAATGCCGGCAGCGGCCAGATTCACGCCTACGGTGCCCAAAACGCCCGCAATGCCCGTTGCCAGCACGCCGCGGTTGACGCTTGAACCGGACACGGCGGTGAACGTGTTTCCCGTCGTCGTGGAGTTGCCCAGGTGCACGCTGCCGGTGATGCTGCCGGCGTTGATCACATGGTTGCCCGCTGTTGATCCGCCCAGACCTATGCGGCCGGTGATGCTGCCGCTGTTGGTGAGGTTGGTCTGCGCACCGCCGTAGCTGACGATGGCAGCGGCGTCGGCAGTGGTGAACAGCCCCGCCCCGAGGATGGACATGTCCACGGTGCCGTCATTGGTGATGTTGGTGACACCACCGGCAGCGTTCTGCGTGACCAGTGCCTGTCCACCAAACCCAAGAATCGAACCGATGTTGACCAGGCCCTTGATGCTGCCGCCCGCCTGGTTGTTGACGTTGATGGTATTGCCACCGGCAGTGTTGTTGCCCAGCACCATGCCTGCCGCCGCAAGGCTCAAGCCGCCGTTGATGGTGGGATCGATCGTGCCCTGGTTGTTCACCGTGATGCCGTTGCCGGACAGCGTCACCGCAGTGCCCCCCAGCACCGGCGGCACGCTCAGCACCGCGCCGGTGGCGATGTTCAGGGTCACGCCATTGGCGGTACTGGAAAGATTGTTCTGGTCCGTCGCGCCATCGCAGGTAATCACCGCACCGGCCGTGGTGCAGGCTGCAAACGCCGACCCACTGGCCAATGTAGCGGTCAATGCCAGCGCCAGCCGATGCGCCTTCAGGCCCGGCAGGTGTCGTCCTGCCGATTTACCGCCTCCCGTCGGATTCTCGGTGATTTCCGAGGCCACCTGCATCACACCCAGGGCACGGTTGAAGACCAGACGGTAAATGCGGTTCATCGGTAAATCTCCATGAAATGACCGGTGGCACAGCAGGCAGGTTTTTTGGAGGTGATGTCGTCCTGCCCTGCTCCACCCGGGAACAAGACCTTCGGTATCAACCTTGAAAAACAGTCACACTTTCACGTGCAAGCGCTGCAGGAACTGCGCGCGCCTGCCTGTCCGTCAGCGCGAAAACTCCCCGGTTTCGCTTGACGAATGGGCGCACTGTGCGGCCGTCACCGCCAGCACCACGTGAATCCGGCACATTATTTTCATGATGGCCGTCAAATAATCACGGCAGTCGTCACGACTTTGCCGAAAATGCATATTCTCTTGTTTCTGCAGAACGGGAATATCCATATTCCCGCCGCATTCGTAACCGGCCTCAGCTGCTGGAGAGTTTCATCAGCACCAGGCCGGCGACGATCAGTACCGCCGCGCCAATCCGCATCGGGCTGACCTGCTCGCCCAGGAACACGATGCCGACCACGAAGGCACCGACCGCGCCGATACCGGTCCAGATCGTATAGGCGGTGCCCAGCGGCAGGCTGCGCATGGCGACGGCCAGCAGCCAGAAGCTGGCGATCATGCCGACGATGGTGATGACGGTGGGGGTGAGTTTGGTGAAGCCTTCAGACTGCTTCATCGACACGGCCCAGACGATTTCCAGCAGGCCGGCAAACAACAGATAGATCCAGGCCATGACAGCCCTCCTTTGGTAGGGCCAGGCCGTCCTGGTCATTGAATCCCGATGTGGGGGAGGTCGTTCCTCCTGGGACCGGATTCTAGCAACGGCGGCAGCCACCGACCGATGCTGGGAGCACAGGGTTACATCGGATTCAGTGCATGAAGCTGGCATCAACGCACCTGCCTGCGCTAGAATGCGCGTCTGCCATCGGTAAGCCGATGTGCAGTCCGGCTGTGGTCTCCGGCGCACAACGCGCTGCTTCCCCTGATCCGTGAATCGGCCGCCTCCGGGCGGCCAACGTCTCTATGGTGGCCCCGTCGGCCCCTCGCGACGCTAGGTCGAAAACTCCGCCAGGGCCGGAAGGCAGCAACGGTATCGATCGACGCGGGCGCCGAGGTCAGCCGGCGGGGCCACCGCCTTTTCGGCGAAGCCCCGCTCCGGTAGATGCCAGCCTTGGTTGGCGGCCTTCGCCGGGCATGCCCCGGCGCTACCGCGCCTCCGGCGTACCCTGATGGAACACCAACCGCCAGCCCGTTGAATGCTGACGCCACAGCGAGCTGCGCAGCACCCACCGCTGCGGTTGGTCATCGACGTGATAGCGACTGCGGTAACGCACCTGGGCCAAGCCCTCTGCCAGCATCCACACGGCGTACTGGTCCGACTCGATCACCACCTGCGCACGCTCCAGCGGGATCTCTTCCAGCGCGGCTTCACGGCCGTAGCACTGGCCGGAGCTGCCGATCTCATTGAAATCCTCATCCAGCAATGCCGCCAGACGCTCATGGTCTGCGCGCACCTGCGGGCAATGCAGTGCGCGTTCCATCCCCTCCAGTTCGGCGGCCAGCGCCGGTGAAGCGGCGGCGCCAGCGCTGCTCACGGCGGATCCTGCGCCAGCACGTGCGGGGCGGTCGGCGCGGCCAGCACAACGCACTGGCCCGGCTGTGCCACCCGGTGCCCGCGCGCGGCCAGGGCCTGGCCATCGGCCACGCTGGCGTAGTGGTACAGCATCATCCGTGCCTGCAGCTCGGCGCTGTACTCGCGCTCCAGATCATCTACCCCGGTATGCGAAGGATTGCCGTGCAACCCGCAGTCGTGGGCGATCAGTTCGTTGTCACTGGCATAGCGCGCCAGCATTTCCGGAATCGGCCTGGTGTCGCCGCTCCAGGTCAGCGCGCCCTGCAGGCGCAGGCCATAGGCCGTCTCCGGCCAGTGGTGCCGCACGGGGAACACCTCCAGCCGCACACCCTCGTGCCAGAACGCATCGCCCACCACGATCAGCTGGAAGGCATCCCAGAAGTTGGCGCCGCCCTCGGCCAGCACGTTCGGGTAATCGCCGATGCGCTTGTGCAGCAGCGGCACCACCGTGGCCGGCACGTACAGGCGCACCTTGCCGCGCCGCTGCGCGCTGAAGAAGGTATCCACGAACAGCCGTTCGAAACCGGCCACGTGATCCAGGTGCACATGGGTAACGAACAGCGCCTGCGGCATATGCCCGTAATGGGCCTTGAAGGCAGTCAGGCCTTCGCCGCCGCAGTCGATGGTCAGCCACGGCCGGCCATCGCGCTCGATCACCGACATCGGCGAACCCAGCTCGACCGCCGACGCATTGCCGACGCCGAGGAAACGCAACGACCAGTCCATCAGGTGCCCCGGTTCCAGGCCATGTCATAGGCGCGACGCAGGCGCGCGTAGTCTTTTTCCACGTCTTCCACGCTGCGCTCACCGCGCAGCTTGACCAGCGAGCGCAGCAGGCGCTTGAGATTGCGCTCGCGCCAGGCCGTGGCCGGGATGCGGATCACCCCGCGATCGAAGTCGATCAGCCAGCCATGCCCGTTGCCATCGAACAGGATGTTGTGCGCATTGAGATCGGCATGGTCCAGCCCGGCACGGTGGAAGCGCGCGATCATCCGCCCGGTTTCCTCCCACGGTGCCCCGCGCCCGGCCACCAGTGCGCGGTCGGCCAGCGAGCGCACCCCTTCGATCCGTTCCATCAGGATCGCGGCGCGGTAGCGCAGGCCTTCACGCATGTAGAAGGCGGCAATCGGCCTGGGCACCGGCAGCTTCTTCTCGCGCAACGCGCGCATCAGCCGGAATTCGGCAAAGCTGCGGGTCCGGTCCGCCCCCCGCCAGATGTACTGGTCGTGGCTGATCCGGGCCGCCAGCCCCCCGCGCAGGTAGTGCCGCAGTACGCTGGCGCCGAACGGCGCATCCACGAACCAGGCGCTGCCACGGCCGCCCTCACCCACCGGCCGGGCCTTGCCGGCCCAGTGCTGTGGCGAGAACAGACCGATGTCGGCTTGCCGCAGCCGCTCGCGGTCGAACAGAATGGCCCCGATGCCGCGACCCTCGCGGCATGGCGTCAGCGCTTCATTGGCGTCGAATGCGACCATTCCTTTGAGTCTAACAACACATGGCATCAGCGTCCTCCTCCTTGTGTCTTCTGCGCCTGTCCGCTCTTGGCGATGTGACCCACGTAGTGCCGCTGGTGCGCACCCTGCAGGCCGCGCGCCCGGACACGCCGATCCACTGGATCATCGACAAGGTCGGGCAGAAGCTGCTCGATGGCCTGCCGGGCGTCACCTTCCACGCCTACGACAAGAAGACCGGCATGGCCGGAGTGAAGGAGCTGCGCAAGCAGTTGCCACCCGGGCGTTTCGAGGCCCTGCTGCAGATGCAGGTGGCGTTCCGCGCCAACGTGCTGTCCGCCTTCATTCCTGCCGAGCGCCGCATCGGGTACGACCGCAGCCGCTCCAAGGATCTGCACGGCCTCTTCATCAACGAACGCATCCCTGATCGCCCGGGCATCCATGTGCTCGATGCCATCGGCAGCTTCTGCGAGCCGCTGGGCCTGCGCCAGACTGATGTCAGCTGGGACCTGGCCGTGCCGCAGGCAGCCTATGACTGGGCCGCTGCGCAATGGCAGGACGATGGCCGGCCGGTGCTGATGATCTCGCCCTGCTCCAGCCACGTGCGCCGCAACTGGTACGCCGACCGCTATGCCGAGGTCGCCAACCATGCCGTCACGCGCGGTTGGCGGATCGTACTGTGCGGCGGCCGCAGCGAACTGGAGCGCAGCATGGCCGACGCCATCCAGGCCCAGCTGGATGTTCCGGCACTGGACCTGGTCGGCAAGGACACGCTCAAGCAGTTGCCGGCCCTGCTGGCCCGCGCCAATCTGGTGATGACTCCGGACTCTGGCCCGATGCACATTGCCAACGCAATGGGTACCAAGGTGCTGGGCCTGCATGCGGCCAGCAACCCGAACCGCAGCGGCCCGTATTCGGACCGCCGCTACTGCGCGGACCGCTACGACGACGCGGCGCGCAAGTATCTGGGCAAGCAGGCAGCCGACCTCAAGTGGGGCACCAAGATCGAATTCGACGATGTGATGGAACTGATCACCGTCGAGGACGGCATTGCCGCGTTCGAGCGTTACGTCGCCGACCATCTGGGGTGAGTGGCACGCCGGGCAGCTGAGCGCTGTCTACTGGGTGCGGACCTTGGTCCGCACCGTCCCGCAACCCGGGAGATCCAGCCACGCATGGCGTGGATCTACTGCGTCGGGCCGCCCGGGATTACGCGCGCTGCGTGTAATCCTGGTAGGACTTCTCTTCCACGTACGCCGAACCCAGCGCCAGGTTGATCGCCTTCTTGATGCGTGCGCGTTCGTCGTTGCGCAGGTACACGCTGCGCGCCAGGTCGATGAACCCCTGATCGAACGCCTGCGCCTTGTCCTTCAGGCGGATGTCGTCCTCGATCTCCCACAGCTGCTCGTTGACCGCCTTCAGCTTGGCGCGCAGCTTGGCGATGTCCTTCACTGCCGCCGGGTGCGCCATCCACGTGGTTTCCAGCGCGGACAGCTCCTTGCGTACGTTGGCCAGCTTGCCTTCGTCACTGATGCGCTCGGACTTGATCTGCAGGATCGAGATCTTGTCCAGCAGCTCGCCGAATGAAACGGGGACGAGGATTTCAGCGGTCATGGGGAACGCTCCAGCAAATGATGCACACATGGTAACCCGCGGCACGCGAACAGCATCCACGCATGGCGTGGATCTACTCAAGCATCCGGGGGAAGGTCGGCAAAGGGAGGGGCCCGAACGTTGCATCGCAACGTTTGGGGCGACGCGCTAAGCGTCGTCGCATCCCCGCGCCAGATTAAAAAAGAAGGGCTGCCTTTCGGCAGCCCTTCTTTTTTAATCTGGCGGAGAGGGGGGGATTCGAACCCCCGAGGCGCTATAAACGCCTGCCTGATTTCGAGTCAGGTACATTCAACCGCTCTGCCACCTCTCCAGATGTTCCCCGGCGAACCGGGGACGCGCATCATACGAGGAAGCGCGGCTGACGACAAGTCATTGCGCCCAATGAAGTGAAATTTTCCTGACTGCATGGCTTGCCGGATGTCCGCTTGGCCGTGATGATGCCGTTCTCCCCGGCATTACCCCCTCGCCCAGCACCCACCATGATCGAATTCGGACATCTCACCCACCCCGGCCTGCGCCGCGAGCTCAATGAGGACACCTATTACGGTGACGGCGAGCTGGCCCTGTGGCTGGTAGCCGACGGCATGGGCGGGCACGCCTGCGGCGAAGTGGCCAGCGCACTGGCGCGCGAGACCATCGTCCGTGAGATCCGCCGTGGCGCGCCGTTGGCGCAGGCGATCCGCACGGCCGACGAAGAGATCATCCGCGCCTCGCGCCGGCGCAACGACAGCCTGCCGATGGGCACCACCGTGGTCGCTGCACGGGTGCAGGGCAACCGTTACGAAGTGGCCTGGGTCGGCGACAGCCGCGCCTATCTGTGGCGCGATGGCCAGCTTGCCCAGCTCAGCCAGGACCACAGCGTGGTGCAGGAACTGGTCGCGCAGGGCAACCTGACCGCCGAGCAGGCGCGCGCCCATCCCCACCGGAACGTGGTCACCCAGGCACTGGGCGTCACCGACCCGGCACACCTGAACGTGGCGACCACCAGCGGCGAGCTGCGCCCGGGCATGCAGTTGCTGCTGTGCAGTGATGGCCTGACCGAGGAAGTGGATGACCGCGGCATCGCCCGCACCCTCGCCTTCGACGACGCCAGCGCGCAGGAATGCGTGGACAGCCTGGTCGCCTCCGCCCTCGACGGCGGCGGCTCGGACAACATCACCGTGATCCTGGTGCGCTGCCACTGATCCACGCCATCCACGCATGGCGTGGATCTACAGTAGAGCCACGCCATGCGTGGCTGCATTTCACACGCATCACCACGCCATGCGTGGCTGCATTTCGCACGCCACCGCTGCGCCTACGCGCTCGCGGCCTCTTCCAACTTCGGGCCGTCCCACAACGCGTGGCCGGCCTTCTTGCGCAGCCGTTCCAGACGCGCCGCATGCGCTTCCTGCTCCGACGGCGTGGCCACCACGCGCGGCCGCGGCAGCAGCTTGGACGCATCGAACGCCTGCAACGCCGCAGCGCCACCGGCATCGTCATCGCCCAGCCCGAAGCCGATCTCCTCCTGGCCCGAGGTCAACGCGATGTACACATCCCCCAGGATCTGCGCATCCAGCAGACCGCCATGCAGGGCGCGGTGCGAGTTGTCCACGCCCAGCCGCTTGCACAGGGCGTCGAGCGAGTTGCGCTGGCCCGGGAAGCGCTCGCGCGCCAGCGCCAGGGTATCGATCACCGTGCAGCGGTCGGTGATCTTCCCGTACTGCTCTCCCAACAGGGAAAGCTCATTGTCGAGAAAGCCCAGGTCGAACGCGGCGTTGTGGATGATCAGCTCGGCGCCATCGATGAAGGCCAGGAACTCCTCCACGACCTGCGCGAACTCCGGCTTGTCGGCGAGGAATTCCAGGGTCAGGCCGGTCACTTCCTGCGCACCCTGTTCGAATTCGCAGTCCGGCTTCAGGTACTGGTGATAGGTATTGCCGGTCGGGCGGCGCTTGAACAACTCGACGCAGCCGATTTCGACGACGCGGTTGCCCTTCTTCCACTCCAGGCCGGTGGTTTCGGTATCAAGGATGATCTGACGCATCGGCTCAGTTTACCGGGCTGCCGTCGCGGATCTGGATCGCGGCGTTGCGGGCCAGGGTATCCACACGTTCATTGTCCGGGTCGCCGGAATGGCCTTTCACCCAGCGCCAGTCGATCTGGTGCCGCAGCGTGGCGGCCTGCAGGCGCTCCCACAGTTCACGGTTCTTCACCGGGTCACCGCCGGCGGTCTTCCAGTTCTTGCGGATCCAGCCCGGCAGCCACTGGGTCAGGCCCTGCCGTACGTACTGCGAATCGGTATAGAGGACGATCTCACAGGGCTCGGTCAACGACTCCAGCCCGGAAATGGCCGCCATCAGCTCCATCCGATTGTTGGTGGTATGCGCTTCGCCACCGCTCAGTTCGCGCTCGTGCCCCTTGTAGCGCAACAGCGCCGCCCAGCCACCGGGGCCGGGATTGCCGAGGCAGGAACCGTCGGTGTGGATTTCGATGGTTTTCAATACAACTCCAGATCAGGTAGCAACGGTGCCGTGCCAACGCACGGGCAACGGGGTCGGCCCGGGCAGGGCCAGCGTGCGTTTTTCAGCGTGGAACAGGCAGGCCGCGCGCAGGGGGGCCCATCCGCCGCGACGGCGGCTGCCGGCACCCTGCCACATCGGCCCCAGGTAACGCATGTCCTCGCATTCCAGCCCATGGCGCTCAAGCAGCTGGCGGATCCGCTGCGGCGTGCGCACCACCAGCCCGTGCTGGCGCCAGCGCGTGCGGAACGGGCTGAACGGGTTGAGGCTGGTCAGCCACAGATGGCCGCCGGGCATCAGCACGCGCTCGCATTCGTCCAGCAGATGGTCGGCATCGCCGACGGTCACATGCTGCAGCACGATGGCGTTGACGCTCTCGTTGGGCAGCGGCAACGGCAGGGCACAGCGGGTATCGCCGGCGTAACCACTGCCCTGGCGATGCAGGCGCAGGCCCCGACCGCCCAGCTGCGCATCCGCCAGCCAGGCGGCGCTGGGGGCGATCCACAACCAGGGCCGGGTCGGCAGCAGCGACAGCTGCGGCAGCAGCAGCTGCCGTTCGAGCACGCGCAGGGCCTCCGCCGGTTCACTGTCGAACCACGGGGCCTGGCTCGCTTGACGGGTGCTCTGCAGCGCGGGCATGGTCCAATTCTATGCGACTGACTGCCCTGCCCGCATTTGCGGACAATTACATCTGGATGCTGATTGCCGACGACGGTGCTGCCGTGGTCGTCGATCCCGGCGACGCTGCGCCGGTACTGGCGCTGGCCGCCCAAGGCGTGCGCGTGGACACCATCCTGCTCACCCATCACCACGACGATCACATCGGCGGAGTACCGGCGCTGCAGGCGCGTTTCCCCGGGGTGCGCGTGGTCGCACCGGTCGACGAGCGCATCCCGATGGCCACCGAGCGGGTCGGTGAAGGTGAACGTGTTCAGGCACTGGGCCGGATGTTCCACGTACTATCCGTCCCCGGGCACACCCGCAGCCACATCGCGTTTCACACCGCTGAACAGCTTTTCAGCGGAGATTCGTTGTTCAGCCTGGGCTGTGGGCGCCTGTTCGAAGGTACGCCGTCCCAGCTGCTGGCATCGATGCGCAAGCTGGGTGCCCTGCCCGCGCAACTGCTGCTGTGTTGCGCTCACGAGTACACCGTGTCAAATGCCGTCTTCGCGCGGCATGTCGACCCCGCCAACGCTGCCTTGTTGCAGCGCCAAGAGGAGGCTTTGGCCATGCGCCGCGATGACCGTTCCACCCTGCCAGTATCCCTGGCCGATGAAATTGCCTGCAATCCGTTCCTGCGTACCCACACGGCGCCCATCCGCGCGGCCGTGTCGGCGCACCTGGGGCGCGAAGTCGTGGACGACGTCGACGTCATGGCCGGTCTCCGGCACTGGAAAGACGGCTTCCGCGCATGAGTCGCCGAAGTCTGCCGCTGGCCCTGGGTCTCGTCCTGGGGTTGGCCGGAACTGCCGGCGCACAATCGCTGGGCGCCGGCATCAGCCAGAACCTGACCGCCGCCTCGGCCCTGCCGCTGGATCCGTCAACGCTGCCGGCCGCATCGGTACGTAACGGCCAGGAGATCTTCTCCAGCTTCCGCGACGGCCTTGCAGAACCTACCTGTGACGCCGAAGCCACCAGCCCGCGCTGGCAGAAGCAGTTCGCCCATGCGCCTTCGCGGTTGGCCAACCAGGATGACGACGCGCTGGTGCTGTTCGGCTATGTGGTCGAAGAGCTGCGCAAAGCCAACCTGCCCACCGAATTCGCCCTGATTCCCTTCGTCGAAAGTGGCTACCGGCCCAATGCCCGCAACGGCAGCGGCCCGACCGGCCTGTGGCAGTTCATCGCCACCACGGCACGCAACCATCGCGTACCGATGAGCAACAACTACGACGGCCGACTGTCGGCAGTGGAGTCCACCCAGGCCGCCGTGCGCTACCTGAAGACCCTGCATGGCATGTTCGGCGGTGACTGGCGGCTGGCCACGATGGCCTACAACGCCGGTGAATACCGCGTGCTGCAGTCCATGCGCAAGGCCGGCATGAATGCGCAGAACGCCAAGCCGGCCGGCCTGCCCGGGCTGTCGCCGGTCACCCATGCCTACGTCGAGAAGCTGCATGCCCTGGCCTGCGTGCTGGAAGACGTGGAAGACCAGCCGGGCGTGATGGCCTCGCTGGACCGCACCGTACCGGTGCTGAAGGACCACACCCTGCCGGCGGGCACCAGCGTCCAGCAGTGGGCCGCCCAGCGCGCGCTGGACCCGGCGAAGATCGCCCGCCTGAATCCGGCACTGGCCGCCGGCAACCGCCCGTCGGGCACCGCCCGCGTACTGGCCCCGGTTTCGGCGTCCAGCGCGGACGTTGCCGACATCACCAGCACGGCCGTTGCAACAGCAGTGGCCAGCACCGCCAGCGCCGCGCCGAGCCCGCAGGTGGCCAAGGTGGTCGCCTCGGCTGCCGATCGCCCGCGCAACCGTCGCCACACCGTGCGCAATGGCGAATCGGCATGGACCATCGCCCGCCGCTACGGCATGCCGGTGAAGGCGCTGTTGTCGCTGAACGGCTTGAGCGGCAGCAGCGTGCTGAAGCCAGGCGCGGTACTGCGCGTCGAAGACTGAGGTCGGTGCGGCGCTGACGCGCCGTTTCCGGCCAACGGCGAAGCCCCTCGCGGGTGGCGGCAGCAGCATTCATGAGTTGGGACGAGCGAGGTGGACCCACGGGGACGCCGTGAACCCATCCTTGGGGGCTTGTCCGCGGCATCCATGCCGCGGACACCCCCGCGCGCCCACCCCGCCCGTCCCCTGATGGTTTCCGGTGGCACCCATGGATTGAAGGATGAAGAGCAGGAGCAGGTCGCTTCGCTTCTGGTAGCGGCCGACCTTGGTCGGCACTCATCGCGCAGGTCACGGATCGATCAGGGTTGCGACAACAAAAAAGGCCCGGCAATGCCGGGCCTTTTCGTTCCTGCTCGCCGGAGGGCTTACAGGTTCGCTTCGGTGGTCTGGATCAAGAACTTCTTGCGCATCGCCTCGATGTAGGCCTTGGCCGCGGCCATGCCGTCGATCTGGCTCAGCTGGTCCTTCAACTGCTTCTGCTGTTCGGCGGTCACTTCCTTGATGTCGCCCGGGTTGACCTTGTTCACCGCGAAGACCAGCGCATGGCCGTTGACATCGACCTTGCCGTAGCTCGGCTTGCCCTCGGCAGGCAGCGGCGCACTGAAGATCGCACGGTTGATCTCCGGGGTCGGCACCGGCTGGCTGCGCGGCAGGCCCGGCATCGGGCTCAGCTGCAGCTTCTCGCTGGCAGCCAGCGACTGCAGGGTCGCGCCCGCCTTCAGCTTGGCCAGCAGGGCATCGGCGGCCTTGTCACCGGCCTGCCGCTGACGGTCGGCACGGATCGCGGCGATCACCTGCTCACGCGCCTTGTCCAGCGGCAGCGCCTGCTCCGGGGTATGCGCGGCAACGCGGATCACCACGCTGTGGTTGCTGCTGCCGCCCAGGGCGATCGGATCGCTGGCGGTACCGTCCTGCACCAGGACGTCGGAGAAGGCCGCACGCAGCACGGCCGGATCAGCGGCAATACCGCTGGCGGTCGTGCGCGTGATCGGGCCCAGCGTCTGCATCGACAGGCCGACCGCCTTGGCGGCCGCGGACAGGTCGCTCGGGCTCTTGTTGATGGCATCGACCAGGCGGCCCGCCAGATCATTGAAGCCGCGCTCGCCGTCGGCCTTCAACTGCTCGGCAGCCAAGGTGTCGCGTACTTCTTCGAAGGACTTGCCCTGGCCGCCACGAACCGCTGCGACCTTGATGATGTGGTAACCGAAGTCGGTCTTGACCGGGCCGATCACCTCACCCGCCTTGGCACCAAACAGTGCGTCTTCGAACGGCTTGACCATCGCGCCCCGCTCCACCCAGCCCAGGTCACCGCCCTGCGCCTTGGAGCCGGGATCTTCCGAGTTCGCCTTGGCCAGCGCGGCAAAGTCGGCACCTGCCGCCTTTGCTTCGACAGCCAGCTTGGCGGCCTTGGCTTCAGCACCGTCGCCGGTGATCAGGATGTGCGCGGCCTGGCGCTGTTCCGGCGTGGCGAACTTGGCCTTCTCGTCTTCATAGCGCTTGCGCAGGGTCGCTTCGTCGGCCGCAGTCGGCGCCGGCAGGTTGGCACCATTGAGCTCGACATACTCCAGCGACACCGATTCGGCCTGGCGGAAATCCTTGCCATGGCTGTCGTACCACTGCTTGATCTGCGCGTCGGTCACCGGCGCGGTATCCACCGGAACTTCCGGCAGCGCGGCCAGTTCCACATCGCGGGTCTCGCCCAGCAGCTTCAACAGACGCTCGGTCTCGGCCTGGGTGACAAAGCCGGAATTCTGCAGGCCCGACGGGATCACCGACTGCTGCAGGCTCTCACGCACTAGTTCCTGGAACTGGGTCGGCGTGCGCGGCGGATTGCCACCGGCCAGGGCCAGACGGTAATTGCTTTCGCTGAACTTGCCATCGGCGCCCAGGAAGCCCGGAATGGTGGTGATGTATTCGCGCACAGCGCCGTCGCCAATCACGACACCGGCCTGCTCACCGACCAGGCGCACGACCTGCTCGTCGATCAACTGGTCGAGCACGGCCAGCTTGTTCTCGGTGCTTTCGAACGCGCGCGGGTCGAAGTTCTCGCCCTGCTGCTGGCGTTCGCGCATGCGTTCCTGCTCGAAACGGGTGCGGAAGTCCTGTGCACTGATCTCATGGTGCTGCCACATCATGCGCACCGGCCACCAGGACGGTGCCGAGCGCCACCAGGTCGGCGGTGCCGAAACCTTGGCGACGTTCTGTGCGCCGACGCCACCGAGGTAGCTGTTGTCGATCACGAACAGGAACGGAATCATCAGCAGCCCCAGGATCACGGTGACGATCCAGCCTGAGGTCTTGTCGCGGAGTTTCTGCAGCATGGTGAGGAATCACAAGGCTTGATTGGCGAGCCCGGCAGTGTAACCCGCTTCGCGGCGTGGACCAAAAGCAGTGGCAGCAGGGCCTGGCGCCATCCCGCCCAGGCGATCTACAGGTTCGCGCGCATCGAATGATGGAAACGGCGCAAAGAAAAAGCCCCCGACTTGCGTCGAGGGCTCTTAGAGTTGGCGGAGCGGACGGGACTCGAACCCGCGACCTCCGGCGTGACAGGCCAGCATTCTAACCAGCTGAACTACCGCTCCGCGCTTGAAACTTTGCAGGCGCTCAGTATATCCGAAGACTTCCTGAAAACCTACCCCGCTGAACACTTTTTTCAAAGTTTTTTCACGAGGATTTAAGAGTTTTGCAATGGCGGAGCGGACGGGACTCGAACCCGCGACCTCCGGCGTGACAGGCCAGCATTCTAACCAGCTGAACTACCGCTCCGTATTGCAGACCTCTTTGTTTTCTCTACAACCGGTTGGTTGGAGAGAAAACAAGGCCCCCAGCTTTTCGGCCGGGGGCCTCGTTGAAAATGGCGGAGCGGACGGGACTCGAACCCGCGACCTCCGGCGTGACAGGCCAGCATTCTAACCAGCTGAACTACCGCTCCACATTTCAAACTTACCGCGGTGCTGTGGTGGGTGCTGAGGGTTTCGAACCCCCGACCCTCTCCGTGTAAAGGAGACGCTCTACCGCTGAGCTAAGCACCCCAGCGAGCCGCTTAGTTTACAGCATCCTTCAGGGCCTTACCAGCCTTGAACGACGGATTCTTCGAAGCAGCGATCTTGATGGTGTCGCCGGTCTTCGGGTTACGGCCGGTGCGGGCAGCACGGTCGCGGACCTGGAAGGTACCGAAGCCGACCAGGGTGACCGCATCGCCGTCCTTCAGCGCCTTGGTGACGGCAGCAACGACGGCATCGACAGCGCGGCTGGACTCGGCCTTGGTCAGGTCGGCAGCTTCAGCAACGGCATCGATCAATTCGGTCTTGTTCATTCTTTACAACTCCTTTGGCGGTGGGTTCCGCGTATTCGACAGGGAAGCAACCGCACGACGTCTGCATGCGGTTGCCATGTGGAAACGGTTCGCCGAATTCAGTGAGCGCTGACTGCGATCACTCATTCGCGAGTGCTGCTTTTATACCAGCGGCCCTACCCCCACGCAAGCTGGAAAGCCAGCAACGACGCGGGTTTCAAGCATTTCGACAGGACGCATCAATGCTTGACGCGCGCGTTTCCACTCGGTTTGGCCTTGCTGCGCACCGTGACGCGCTGCGCACTCTTGCGCGTCTTCTTCGGTGCCAGCGGACGTTCCAGGGCCAGATCGAGCACTTCCTCGATGTACTTCACCGGCACGATCTCCAGGTCGCGGGTGACGTTGGCCGGAATGTCGGCAAGATCCTTACGGTTCTCATCGGGGATGATCACCGTGCGGATTCCGCCGCGCAGGGCCGCCAGCAGCTTCTCCTTGAGACCGCCGATCGCGGTGACGCGACCACGCAGGGTGATTTCGCCGGTCATCGCCACGTCGGCGCGCACGGCGACCTTGGTCAGCATCGACACCAGCGAGGTCACCATTGCCGCACCGGCACTGGGGCCATCCTTCGGCGTCGCACCATCGGGTACATGCAGATGCACGTCGTGCTTCTGCAGGAAGTCCGCATCGATGCCGAAGCGCTCGGCGCGCGAACGCACCACCGACAACGCCGCCGACGCTGATTCCTTCATCACGTTGCCGAGCTGGCCGGTCAGGATCAGCTGGCCCTTGCCCGGTACCAGCGTCGATTCGATCTGCAGCAGATCGCCACCGACTTCGGTCCAGGCCAGGCCCGTGACCAGGCCGATCTCGTTCTCTTCTTCGGCACGGCCGAAGTCGAAGCGACGCACGCCCAGGTACTTGTCCAGGTTCTTGCTCGACACGCTCACCAGCGCCTTGGACTTGCGCGCACCCTTCTTCGCCTTCGCCACCGGCTGCGGCCCACCCAGCGCGATTTCCTTCACCACCTTGCGGCAGATCTTGGCGATCTCGCGTTCCAGGTTGCGCACGCCGGATTCGCGCGTGTAGTAGCGCACGATGTCCTGGATGGCATCGCTGCCGATCTCCAGCTCTTCCGGCTTCAGGCCGTTGGCCTTGATCTGCTTGGGCGACAGGTAACGGGTGGCGATGTTGAGCTTCTCATCCTCGGTGTAACCGGGGATGCGGATCACTTCCATGCGGTCCAGCAGCGGGCCGGGGATGTTGAGCGAGTTGGAGGTCGCCACGAACATCACTTCGGACAGGTCCAGGTCCACTTCCAGGTAGTGGTCGTTGAACGCGTTGTTCTGCTCGGGATCGAGCACTTCCAGCAGCGCCGAGGACGGATCGCCACGGAAGTCCATCGACATCTTGTCGATCTCGTCCAGCACGAACAGCGGGTTCTTGCTGCCCACCTTGTTGAGGTTCTGCACGATGCGGCCCGGCATCGAACCGACATAGGTACGACGGTGGCCACGGATCTCGGCTTCATCGCGCACGCCGCCCAGCGACATGCGCACGAACTTGCGGTTGGTTGCCTTGGCGATGGACTGGCCCAGCGAGGTCTTGCCCACGCCCGGCGGCCCGACCAGGCACAGGATCGGACCCTTCATCTGCTTCACCCGCGACTGCACCGCCAGGTATTCAAGGATGCGTTCCTTGACCTTCTCCAGGCCGTAGTGATCGGCATCGAGGGTGTCCTGCGCGGCCTTCAGGTCCTTGCGCACCTTGCTGCGCTTCTTCCACGGCACGCCCAGCAGCCACTCCAGGTAGTTGCGCACGACCGCTGCTTCGGCAGACATCGGCGACATCTGCTTGAGCTTGTTGAGCTCGTTGCGCGCCTTGGCTTCCACCGGCTTGGGCATGCCCGCTTCGGCGATCTTGCGCGCCAGCTCTTCCAGTTCGCCCGGCGCATCGTCCAGGTCACCCAGTTCCTTCTGGATGGCCTTCATCTGTTCGTTGAGGTAGTACTCGCGCTGGCTCTTTTCCATCTGCGACTTCACGCGGCCGCGGATGCGCTTTTCCATCTGCTGCACGTCGATCTCGCCGTCGACCAGGCCGACCAGCATCTCCAGGCGTTCGCCCACGGCCAGCGTTTCCAGCAGGCGCTGCTTGTCCGACAACCGCACGCTGATATGGGCGGCGATGGTATCGGCCAGGCGTGTCGGCTCATCGATGCCGGCCAGGGTCTGCAGCAGTTCCGGCGGCAGCTTGCGGTTGGTCTTGACGTACTGCTCGAACAGCGACATCAGCGAGCGGGCGATGGCCTCGATTTCGCGCGGCTCGCGTGCATCGGCGGCTTCGATTTCCACGGCCTGGCCGTGCAGCGATCCATCGCGTTCGCTGACGCTGGTCACCTGCACGCGCGACAGGCCTTCGACCAGCACCTTGATGGTGCCGTCGGGCAGCTTCAGCAGCTGCAGCACCTGCGCCAGCGTGCCGACCTGGTAGAGGTCGGCGGCCTGCGGGTCATCGGTCTCGGCCGACTTCTGCGCCAGCAGCAGGATGCGCTTGTCTGCTTCCATCGCCTGTTCCAGCGCGTGCATGGACTTGTCGCGGCCGACAAACAGCGGGATGACCATGTGCGGGAATACCACTACGTCGCGCAGCGGCAGGACCGGCAGGTCGAGGGTCTCACTTGGGGAACGGGCCATGGGGGCTCCAGGGAAGGGGAAAACCGTCTCCGGGAGGGCATCTTCCGGAGACAAAAAAAGCCGATGGCCCCGTTATGGGGCCATCGGCTTTCAGATGCAAGACGTTCCGAGAAAATTCTTTCTATTCAACAAGTTGAAAGAATCATTCGGCGCCAGCGGCCTTCTGTTCAGGGACCGGCGGCGTCTGGTAGATCAGGTACGGCTCGGACTTGTGCTCGATCACCGATTCATCCACGACAACCTTGCTGACGTTTTCCTGCGACGGCAGGTCGTACATGGTGTCCAGCAGGACCGATTCGACGATGGTACGCAGGCCGCGGGCACCGGTCTTGCGCTTGAGCGCCTTCTTGGCGATGGCCGACAACGCGTCCGGCCGGAACTCCAGCTCGACGTTCTCCATCTCGAACAGCTTCTTGAACTGCTTGGTGATGGCGTTCTTCGGCTCGGTCAGGATGCGGATCAGGGCCGGCTCGTCCAGCTCTTCCAAGGTCGCGACCACCGGCAGGCGGCCCACGAACTCGGGAATCAGGCCGAACTTGATCAGGTCTTCCGGCTCGACTTCAGCCAGCACCTTACCCACTTCCTGCTTGCGCTCACTGCTCTTCACCTTGGCGCCGAAACCAATGCCGCCGGCGTCGTTGGAGCGCTGCTGGATCACCTTGTCCAGGCCGGCAAACGCACCGCCGCAGATGAACAGGATGTTCTTGGTGTCCACCTGCAGGAATTCCTGCTGCGGATGCTTGCGCCCACCCTGCGGCGGAACGCTGGCAACGGTGCCTTCGATCAGCTTCAACAGGGCCTGCTGCACGCCTTCGCCGGACACATCGCGGGTGATCGACGGGTTCTCGCTCTTGCGCGAGATCTTGTCGATTTCATCGATGTAGACGATGCCCTGCTGTGCCTTCTCGACGTCGTAGTCGCACTTCTGCAGCAGCTTCTGGATGATGTTCTCCACGTCCTCGCCCACGTAACCGGCCTCGGTCAGCGTGGTGGCGTCGGCCATGGTGAACGGCACGTTGAGCAGGCGGGCCAGGGTCTCGGCCAGCAGGGTCTTGCCCGAACCGGTCGGACCGACCAGCAGGATGTTCGACTTCGCCAGCTCGACTTCGTCGTTCTTCTGGCGGCTCTCGATGCGCTTGTAGTGGTTGTACACGGCCACGGCCAGGGTCCGCTTGGCGCGGTTCTGTCCGATCACGTACTGGTCGAGCACCTCGAGGATCTCGCGCGGCTTGGGCAGCGAACTGCGCGCCGACTGCGCCTTTTCCTCAAGCTCCTCTCGGATGATGTCGTTGCACAGCTCCACGCACTCATCGCAGATGAACACGCTCGGACCGGCAATCAGCTTGCGCACTTCATGCTGGCTCTTGCCGCAGAAAGAGCAGTAGAGGATCTTGCCGGTGTCCGTGGAACGACCTTGGCGGTCTTCGCTCATGCTTCGCTTACCCAGTTACCCCACCCGCTGAACGGGGGTTCGATTCGAGAATAACACAGGGCCGGAGGGACATCAGTCCACCCGACCCTGCAGGAACGGGGCCTGCCATGGCCCCGTGAGTGCCGGTCAGCCGGCCTGGATCGACTCTTCCGGACGACGCTCCAGGACCTGGTCGACCAGGCCGTAGGCGACCGCATCGACCGCGCTCTTGAAGTTGTCGCGCTCGGTATCGCGCGCGATGGTCTCCAGCGACTGGCCGGTGTGCTTGGCCAGCACTTCGTTCAGGCGCGCACGCAGGGTCAGGATCTCGCGTGCGTGGATGTCGATGTCGGTGGCCTGGCCCTGGAAGCCACCCAGCGGCTGGTGGATCATCACCCGCGAGTTCGGCAGCGCATAGCGCTTGCCCGCCGCACCGGACGCCAGCAGCAGCGCGCCCATCGAGGCGGCCTGGCCAACGCAGATGGTGCTCACGTCCGGCTTGATGTACTGCATGGTGTCGTAGATCGCCATGCCGGCGGTGACCACGCCACCCGGCGAGTTGATGTAGATGCTGATGTCCTTTTCCGGGTTTTCCGCTTCCAGGAACAGCAGCTGCGCCACCACCACGTTGGCCATGTGATCGTCGATCGGGCCAACCAGGAAGATCAGGCGCTCCTTCAACAGGCGCGAATAGATGTCGTAGGCACGCTCGCCGCGGCTGGTCTGCTCGACCACCATGGGAACCATGTTCAGGGCTTTGGTTCGGTTGTCCATTTCGTGAGGTACCTATCTTGGGGGGAAACACCCCCGCGCCAGGGCTGGCGCGGGGTATCCGGCAATCCGCCAGGGATTACTGGCGGATCGCGTCCTGGAACGACAGCTTTTCTTCAGTGTGCTGGGCGCGCTCGGCGATCCAGTCGATCACCTGCTCTTCCATCACGCGGTTCTGCAGGCCAGACATCAGCTGGGGGTCGTTGCGGTACATCTCAATGACCTGTTCCGGCTCTTCGTAGGTCGAGGCGATCAGACGCATCGTTTCATTCAGACGCTTCGGCTCCAGGCGCAGGTCGTTGCTGCGGGCCACTTCGCCGACCACCAGGCCGACCAGCACGCGCTTGGCAGCAGCGTCCTTGAAGCCTTCGTGGGCGTCGGCCGGGATCTCGCCCGGGTTGCGGCCACTGCGGCGGATCTGCTCGACCTGCTGGGCCAGCATGGCACGGGCTTCGTTCTCGACCAGGCGCGGCGGCATTTCCACCGACGAATAGGCCGCGATCAGCTGCTCGCCGACTTCACGACGCAGGCGGTTCATCAGTGCGCCCTTCAGCTCACGCTCGAGGTTGGCGCGGATGTCGCTGCGGAACTGCTCGACGTCGCCACCCTTCACGCCGAAGCTCTTGATGAAGGCTTCATCGACGGCCGGCACGACCGGCTCGGACACGTCGCTGACCTTCACGGTGACCTGCACGGTCTTGCCCGCCAGCGCCGGCACGCGCCAGTCAGCCGGGAACTCGACGTCCAGGGTCTTCTCTTCGTCCTTGGCCATGCCGACCAGGCCCTGTTCGATGGTCTCGAACATCATGCCCTGGCCGAGCACGATGCTGCCCTTCTCGGTGCCTTCGGCCGGCAGGCGCTCGTCACCGGCCTGCGACCAGGTTTCCAGTGCGACCAGGTCGCCGTCCTGCGCGGCACGGGTGACCGGCGACCAGCTGCGACGCTGCGTCTGCAGGTTCTCGATCATCTGGTCGATGTCGGCATCGGTGATTTCGGCGGTGTGGCGCACCACGGTCAGCTTGCTGACGTCGATGTCACCGAAGTCCGGCACCACTTCGACGGTGGCCACGAAGGAGAACTCACCCTCGTCACCCTTGTCGATGCGAGGGCTGCCGACGATGCGCAGGTCGTGCTCACGCACGGCGGCGTCGAAGGTTTCGCGCAGCAGGCCGTCCAGCGCCTCGCCACGGACCTGCGCGCCGAAGCGCTGCTCGATCACCTTGGCCGGCACTTTGCCCGGACGGAAACCCTTGATGCGGGTGGTGCGGGCGATTTCGCCCAGGCGGCCGTTGATGTGGCTCTGCAGACGGTCTTCCGGCAGCGAGAAGCTCAGGCGGCGTTCCAGGTTGCCGATGGTTTCAATCGAAGCTTGCATGTTGACTCCTGCCACCGGTGGCGCCCTGGCCCCCGGCTCGATGATGGATGAAACGGTTGTAAGGACACGACGTCGATGACGCGCCTGCTTGCCGCAGCCCTTTAGTTTCGCCCAATTCGGGCGGCGCCGCCAGCACGGCCGGGCGCAGGGGTTGACGCGGAATGCCCGACTGGGCGGGGGACGGGCCGGCCTGGTGCGAAAGGGGGGACTCGAACCCCCACGCCTTGCGGCACTGGAACCTAAATCCAGGGCGTCTACCAATTCCGCCACTTTCGCGTGGCCGGCTCAGGTGTTCATTGTTGCAGGCGGGGGCGGAAAGCGGAAGGCTTCCACAAAACTGAACAGGGAAATTACCCTTTGGAGCCGGCCTGGGCGCATCCCGCCCCAGGCCGATCCTGGTCAGCGGGCGGCCGGCGCGGGCCCGGGTGTTTCGCCCGCAGGGACGCCGGCCGCATCGTCACTGGGTGTTTCCAGCGTGGCGCCATCGACGGAGCGCGCCACTTCAACCGCGCCAGCAGGCAGCGCCTCCCCTGTCGCCCCGGTCGACTGCGTGGCGTCGCGACCCTCCACCGGCTGTGCCGCGATGTGGTCGACATCCGCAGATCGCTCGACCGTCCGCGCGTAGTCCGGTGCAGCGGCGGTAGCCGCCTCGTCCGCCCTGCAGCCCGACAGGGCGACCACCACGGCGGCCAGCATCACGCCCATGCTCTTGTTGAACGTCATCGAAGCACTCCTCATGCATGCGCCTTCGGCGCGGAGCACCTATTGGGAGCGATGCCGGCAGCAACCGGTGAGAAGCAGCTCACAGCATTGAACATGCTGATGACGCATGTGACGCTGATTTCAGCCACGCTTCAGTAGATCCACGCCATGCGTGGATGAACCCATCAATGCCTGCGATATCCACCCATGACGGGGATCTGCCGACGCTGCCGCAGGCAAGAAAAAAGCCACTTGGCGGACCAAGTGGCTTTCGTCTGGTGGGCTGTCAAGGATTCGAACCTTGGGGAGGCGGCTGCGCATTCGCGCTGCCGCCCCACGCGCTGCTGCACACCGCGCGGGCCCCTCTCACCAACGCCCACATCCCCCCGGCTTCGCCGCGCCCCCTTGACTCAAGGGGGCTATCCTCCAGCCGGCTCCACGCCAGCGGAGACATAAAGAAAAAAGCCACTTGGCGGACCAAGTGGCTTTCGTCTGGTGGGCTGTCAAGGATTCGAACCTTGGACCTATTGATTAAGAGTCAACTGCTCTACCAACTGAGCTAACAGCCCGAAATCGGGGGGCGAATTATGACCCGATCCGCGAGGGCGTTGCAAGCACTTTCTTCAACGTCGTTGAAACAAGCACTGCAACCAGCGATCCATCGCGAAGGGTTACATCTTGAAGAAAAAAGCCACCGGGCGGACCCGATGGCTTCTGTCTTGGTGGGCTGTCAAGGATTCGAACCTTGGACCTATTGATTAAGAGTCAACTGCTCTACCAACTGAGCTAACAGCCCTTGAAACTCAGGCGCACATTATAGCCGGCGACCTGTTTATTGCAATACCGTTTCGGCGATGCCGATGCGGTTGAATCAGTGGGGTGGCTGAGGGGATTCGAACCCCCGACCACCGGAATCACAATCCGGTACTCTAACCAACTGAGCTACAGCCACCACTGAAACTTTAGCTTCACCGCCAATGCTGCCGACGCTGACGCTTGATACGTTGCCCGAGGACTGTCACCGAAGTTCAGGTCCGCCGAAGCGAGTCCGATATTCTGGTGGAGTCTGCATGCTTTTGCAAGCACTTCTTCACATCCGCCAGCTACGTTCCGGTGTCGCACCAATGGCGCGCCCGACAGGAATCGAACCTGTAACCGCCGGCTTAGAAGGCCGGTGCTCTATCCAGTTGAGCTACGGGCGCCCGAACCGGAACGGCGTCCAATCCGACGTGACGTGGGATTGGTCGGGGTAGAGGGATTCGAACCCCCGACATCCTGCTCCCAAAGCAGGCGCGCTACCAGACTGCGCTATACCCCGGTGTTGCAATCCCCTCGGGCATGGACCCGGGGAGCTGGCCATTGTGGCCAAGCGCCCTGCGAACTGTCAACGCGCAATCCCAGCCCTGCCCCGCCATGACCACAGCTTGCGCAGTCATCGGCTATGCTCGCAGCCAGCGGCCGGATGGCCCAATCGCCCCCTTTTCGCACGGAGACCTCGCATGCGCAGCGGCAACCCGGCTCTTTCCGAGTCGACCTTCCTCGATCTGGCCAGTGGCTCGGTGGTGACCAGCCCCGACCAGGCCATGACCCTCAATGGCACCGTCAACAAGACCGGCTTCCTGCTGCTGCTGACCGTGCTGACCGCGGCCTTCGCCTGGAACCAGACCGTGGACGACTACGGCCAGGTGATGGCCGGCGCCAAGCTGTACGCCATGGGCGGGGCGATCGGTGGCTTGGTGCTGGCCCTGATCACCGTGTTCAAGAAGGAATGGTCGCCGGTCACCGCACCGCTCTATGCGCTGGTGGAAGGCCTGTTCCTGGGTGCCATCTCAGCCGTGTTCAACATGAAGTTCCCGGGCATCGTGTTCCAGGCCGTGCTGCTGACCTTCGGCACCCTGTTCGCACTGCTGTTCGCCTACCGCAGCGGCCTGATCAAGGCCACCGAGAACTTCAAGCTCGGCGTGGTCGCCGCCACCGGCGGCATCGCCCTGCTGTACCTGGCCTCGTTCGTGCTGGGCTTCTTCAACATCAACGTGCCGGTGATCCATGACGCCAGCTGGCTGGGCATCGCCTTCAGCCTGTTCGTGGTGGTCGTGGCCGCGCTGAACCTGGTGCTGGATTTCGACTTCATCGAAACCGGCGTGGCCCAGCGCGCGCCGAAGTACATGGAATGGTATGGCGCATTCGGCCTGATGGTGACCCTGGTCTGGCTGTATGTGGAGTTCCTGCGCCTGCTGTCGAAGATCCAGCAGCGCTGATCCAGCCCATGCCGTAAACGACAAGGCCGCGGTCCGTCGGGATCGCGGCCTTTTTTTGTAGCGTCGAGCACGCTCGACTCCCGCGGAGACACGCCCAATGGCAGACACCCTCCCTCCCCGCTTCCACAGCTATCGCCCGGCCGATGGCCATCGCCTGCCACACGATCCGTTCAACGCCATCATCGGCCCCCGACCCATTGGTTGGATCTGCAGTCGTGATGCCGACAGCAATGTGAACCTGGCGCCCTACAGCTTCTTCAACGCGTTCAACTACACGCCGCCGATCATTGGCTTCAGCAGCCAGGGCCGCAAGGACTCGCTGCGCAACATCGAAGCCACCGGCGAGTTCGTCTGGAACCTCGCCACATTTGATCTGGCCCAGGCAATGAACGAGAGCTGCCGCGCAGTCGCGCCAGACGTGGACGAGTTCGTCCTGGCCGGGCTGACACCACTGGCCTCGGAGCAGGTTGCACCGCCGCGCGTTGCGCAGAGCCCGGTGAGCATGGAGTGCCGCTGCACGCAGATCGTGCGTCTGCGCGACGCGGCCGGTAACGACACCAATGGCTGGCTGGTACTGGGAGAAGTGGTCGCCGTGCATATCGATACGCGGTTGCTCGTCGACGGCATCTACGACACCGCAGCGAGCGACACCATCCTGCGCGGTGGCGGACCGGCCGACTACTTCCGGATCACCGCCGACCAACGCTTCCGCATGCTGCGGCCCGCCTGAGCCCTCATCCCGCCACCCCACGGGACAGCAGCAACGGCAGCGACGAGGCCAGCATGGCCACACCGGAAGCGGTCAGCAGGCCGAGGACGATCTGCCGGAAACGCGCCTCACTGATACCGATATACAGCTTCGCCCCCAGCAGCGTGGGTACCAGCATCGCCGGCGCGACAATGGCGAAGTACGGCAGCATCTGCCGGGTGACCATGCCGGTACCGACATAGGTGGCCATGGTCACCGCCAGCATCGCCAGATTGAAGTTCTGGATGACCGCGCGCTGCTCGTCCTTGCCGAAGCCGCGCAACGTGCTCCACAGGGTCGGCACCGGCCCGGCGAAGCCACCGATGCCACTGAGCACACCACCGGCCATGCCGGCCAGCGCGTCGCCGAACCGGCCGCCAACGGTGACCGGTGGCAACGAACGCGCCATCAGCATCACCGGGCACCACAGCGCCAGGAAACCTCCCAACAGCGCCTTGAACCAGGCCATGTCCAGCTGCGGCAGCACCAGCACGCCAAGCGGAATGCCCGCCAACCCACCGAGCACGAACGGCAGCAGCAGGCGCAGGTTGAAGCCACGGCGCACGGTGAATACCGCCAGCAACTGGCCGACCAGCGCGCCGAACACCGACAGCGTCGCCGCAAGCCGGGGATCCAGCCCCCACGCCCAGAACGACATCGCGACCATGCCGAACGCGAATCCCGACAGGCCCTGCACGAACCCCGCGACGATCGCGCCCAGCGCGACCAGCAGATACACCGGCTCCATCCCCACTCCTCACCACTGCCGTGCGACTTACCCTGCCGCACCCGACGCTGCAGCGTAATGCGTGGCGAGATGATCGACCAGCGCGCGCACCTTCGGCGCCAGCGCACGCGCATGGGGATACAGCGCGAAATAGCAGCGCGTGCCACCGTGCCAGCTGGGCAGCACGCGGATCAAGCGGCCGGCGCGAAGATCTTCCTGCACCGTAAGCGCGGTGAACAGACTGATGCCCATCCCGGCCAGCACGGCCGCATACAGTGCCGGCGTGGCGTCCACGCGCAGTCGTTGGCCTGCTTCCACGCTGGCGATGACACCGCGCGGTCCGTGCAGCTGCCACGGCGTCATCGCCGCAACAGGGTTGAACCCCAACAAGGTGTGGTTCTGCAGGTCGGCCACCTGTCGAGGCAGTCCCTGCCGGGCGAGGTACGCCGGTGCCGCAACCAGGATGCGCGGGCATCGCGCCAGTTCACGGGCGACCAGCTGACTGTCAGGCAGGGACGGTGCGATGCGCAGGGCGAGGTCGAAGCCCCCGCCGACCACATCGACCAGCTGATCGTCGGCCGACAGTTCCAGCGCAACCTGCGGATAGCGCGCCAGGAAGCCAGGCAGCCAATGCGGCAGCTCCTGGCTGGCGACCACCTGCGGCACGCTGACCCGCACGCGCCCGCTGGGCTGGGCCTGGCCGGCCCGCGCACGGTCATCGGCGGCCTCCAGCCGGTCAAGCAGCGCCACCGCCTCGCGGTAGTAGTCGCGCCCGGCCTCGGTCAACGACAGCCGCCGGCTGTTGCGATCCAGCAGCCGCACCTGCAGGTGCTCTTCAAGTTGACGCAACTGCCGCGACATCGCCGAATGGGTGGTACCCAGCCGCTCGGCGGCGGCAGTGAAACTGCCGGCGTCGACGATCGCGCGCAGGGCTCGCAGGGCGGCGAAATGGTCCATCGGCAGCGCGCTCCAGTCGGCGGGGCCCGCAGGCTGCGGACCCCGCCAGCTTATCAAGTGCCGTTGCCTGCCTTGCGCACCGGCAGGGCCAGAATCGCCGAGGTGGTCATCACATCGCCAAAGGCATCCTCGATCTGCGCCAGCGACGCCTCATGCAATGCGCGATGGCCGATGGTCCCGCCATTGGCCAGATCAAGATCACGGCTGGCAGAGGCATCGGAAGCCACGATCACCCGATAGCCGCGCGGCGCCGCAGCAGCATCGCGTGCAGCACCGGCAACGCAGGCGTGGGTCTGCAGCCCGGTGACGATCAGGGTGTCGATACCGGCATCCTTCAACACCTTGTCCAGGGCCGCTGCCGAGGTACCGGCGAACACGCTGACGTTGTCCTTCTGCACCACGGTCTCGCCCTTGCGCGGTTGCATGTCACGGTGGAATGCGGCGTTGACACTGCCTTCTGCAAACAGCGGCGCGCCTGCCGGCAGTACGTGCTGCACATGGATCACGCGGATGCCGTTGGCATCAGCGAAGTCGACCACACGACGCGTCTGCCGCAGGGCCGCTACACCATCGGGAATGACCATGCGACCACCGGCGAAACCGGACGCGGCGCTGGCGTCGAAGTACTCGTTCTGGAAGTCGATCACCAGCACGGCCGTCTTCGCTGCGTCGAGCGAGGTGGCAGCCGCAGCGCCGGCCATATGGCGGATGGTGGGGTGGACCGGCTCGGCGGCGACAACCGGGACGGTGGCAGCCATGCCGATCAGGCCGGCCAGGCCGAAAGCAGTGAGGTTCATGGTCAAACTCCTGTGCGGTGGAAAGTGGGCACAGGATGAGGAGCATTGAATGCACGAACCAGCCGCCGTTGAGCACACAATCTGTGCGGTTTTCGCACAGATCATTTTCATTGCAGATGATGCCGCCATCCACGCATGGCGTGGATCTACTGGCCGGTGAAACGCAGCGGGGCGCCCGAAGGCGCCCCGCTGTGGACCCAATCGGAGTCGAACCGCCGCTTACAGGCGGCTGGCGATCGCCTTGGCGAAGCCCATCGTGTTGCCGGTGCCGCCGAGGTCGCCGGTCAGCGAATCCTTGGCTTCCATCGTGGCGACGATGGCCTTGCGCAGGCGCTCGGCGTTTTCCGGCTGGCCGACGTGGTCCAGCATCTGTGCCGCCGCCAGCAGCAGGGCGCATGGATTGGCCTTGCCCTGGCCGGCGATGTCCGGCGCGGTGCCGTGCACGGCTTCGAAGATCGCCGCGTCCTTGCCGATGTTGGCGCCCGGGGCCAGGCCCAGGCCACCGACCAGACCGGCGCACAGGTCGGAAATGATGTCACCGAACAGGTTGGTGGTGACGATCACATCGAACTGTTCCGGACGCATCACCAGCTGCATGCAGCAGTTGTCGACGATCATTTCCTGGAACTCGATGTCCGGGTACTGCGCGGCGACTTCGCGCGCCACGGCCAGGAACAGGCCCGAGGTCGACTTGATGATGTTGGCCTTGTGCACGGCGGTGACCTTCTTGCGGCCGACACTGCGGGCCAGCTCGAAGGCGTAACGCACGATGCGCTCGGAGCCCTTGCGGGTGATGCGGGTGCCGGAGAAAGCGGTCTCGCCGTCGGCCGACACTTCCTGGCCTTCGGCCAGGTACGCACCTTCGGTGTTCTCACGAACGGTGATCAGGTCGACGTTGTCGAAACGCGACTTGGTGTTCGGGAAGGTGTGGGCCGGACGCACGTTGGCGTACAGGTCGAAGTGGCGGCGCAGGCTGACGTTGATCGAGGTGAAGCCGCCACCAACCGGCGTGGTCAGCGGGCTCTTCAGCGCGACCTTGTTGCGCGCGATCGATTCCAGGGTCACCGCCGGCATCAGATCGCCGTGCTTCTCCAGGGCCACCAGGCCGGCGTCGGCGTCTTCGTACTCCAGGCCAGTGTTGAGCTGGTCGAGCACGAACAGGGTGGCGTCCATGATTTCCGGGCCAATGCCGTCGCCGCGGATGACCGTAATTTTCTGCGTCATTGATCGATGTTCCGAACAGGGGGAAAAACGCCGTCCGGACGTGCCCGGAAACGCCGGCGCAAAGGAAGTTTCACCCGCAATTATGCCTGAGCCGGGGCCGAGGTCCCAAATAGACCATGGTCCCAGTCCCCGGCTCAGGCAGAATTGCCCGCGCATTCCTCCTAATCCCCGCGCCTTCGGCGCGCCCCCTTTAACAACAAGGGGGCTCCTGGGCTGCGGGATCGCGGGGAGGCCCGGCGCATGCGTGGTAGTGCCGGCCGCTGGCCGGCAACCTCTGCCGATTTGGGTCCACCAGATGCCGGCCAGCGGCCGGCACTACCAGAGGGCCCGGTTCGCGGGAGCGGCCAAGCTCAGTGCTCGTGCGCTGCCGGGGCGGCGGCGCCACCTTCGAGCTGGTCGAGGAAGTCCACCGCGCGGCGCAGGTGCGGGATCACGATCGAGCCGCCGACCACCAGGCCTACCGAGAAGGTCTCGAAGAACTCCTCACGGGTGACGCCGGCGTCCTTGCACTGGGCCACGTGGTAGCTGATGCAGTCGTCGCAGCGCAGCACCATCGAGGCCACCAAGCCCAGCAGCTCCTTGGTCTTCACGTCAAGCGCGCCGGCCTGGTAGGTCTGCGTATCCAGCGCGAAGAAGCGGCGCACCACCTGGTTCGGCTCGCCCAGGATGCGTTCATTCATGCGCTTGCGGAAGTCGGTGAACTCGGCGATCCGGTCCTTGCTGCCGTCGTCGGCCGCGCTCATGCCTGGCCCTGCCCGGCCAGCAGCGGCTCGAGCTTGCCTTCACGATGCAGGGCCATCATGTCGTCGTAGCCGCCCACGTGGACGTCGCCCACGAAGATCTGCGGGACGCTGGTGCGGCGGGTCTTGGCCATCATCTTCTCGCGCTCGACCGGATCCAGGTCGATGCGGACCTCGGTCCATTGCTGGCCCTTGCTCTTGAGGAAGTTCTTGGCGGCCACGCAGTACGGGCAGACGGCGGTGGAATAGATGGTGATGGCGGGGGTAGCGCCGGCGGACTGGGCTGTCACGGGAAACTCCACGATGGATCGACGGTCCATATATGGTACCGGTGCGCTGGAATTTCCACGCCACGCCCGCAACACTGTGGATTGATTAACGAATGGTTGCCCCCTGCCCTGCCACGCTGGGCCGACCCTGCCCGAGGACCGACCGCTTGCGACCCCTGCTGCTCACCGCTGCCCTGACCCTGGCCCTGGCCGCCCCGCTGGCGCAGGCCCAGGAGAAGCTGCCGGACATCGGCTCCTCGGCGGGCGAACTGCTGACCCCGGCCCGGCAGGCCGAGTACGGCGCGATGATGCTGCGCGAACTGCGCAACTATGGCTACCTGCTGGACGATCCCCTGGTCAACGACTGGCTGCAGACCATGGGCACCCGCCTCGGATCCAACAGTGACCAGCCACGCCAGCCCTACACGTTCTTCGTGATGAAAGACCGCCAGATCAATGCCTTCGCCACCCTCGGCGGCTATATCGGCGTCAATGCCGGCCTGGTGCTGACGGCCGAGCGCGAGGACGAGGTGGCGGCGGTGCTGTCGCACGAAATCGCCCACGTCACCCAGCAGCACGTGCTGCGCGGGGTCGAGCGCGCCCAGCGCGACCAGATCCCGATCCTGCTGGGGATGCTGGCGGCGGTGGTTGCCGCCCAGGCCAGCAACAGTTCGTCCTCGGGCAACGCGACCATGGCCGCGATCAGCTCGGGCATGGGCCTGATGCAGCAACGGCAGATCGACTACACCCGCTCCAACGAATCGGAGGCCGACCGGCTGGGCATCCGCACGCTGTCGCGCAGCGGCTACGACGTGGATGCGATGGCCGGCTTCTTCGAACGCATGTCCTCGGCGATGCGCGGCAACGATGGCGGCTACAGCGTTCCCGACTTCCTGCGCACCCACCCGGTCAACACCACCCGCATCAGCGAGGCCAAGGCCCGTGCCGAACAGATGAAGAAGGACACGGTGCTGCTGACCACGCGCACGCCCAGCGGCGAGCGCAAGGAACGAGTGGATCCCGCCGACCCGACCTTGGGCGATCCGCTGCTGCGCGGCATCAACCCGCTGCTGCCCGGCAGCGTGCTGCGGGTTCCGATCGGCCAGCTCAGCCGCGGCGCCAGTGGCGATTTCAACTGGGCCCGTGAGCGCCTGCGCGTGCTCAGCGCCGACAGCCCGGCCGACCTGCAACGCGAGTACACCGATCTTGCGCGCAGGCAGAAGGACGGTCTGGATGACGCCCAGCGCTATGGCCAGGCGCTGGCCACGATGCGCGGTGGCCGCAGCGGTGCCAGCCAGGCCCGGCAGACCCTCACCGACCTGCTGAAGACCCACCCGGACAGCCTGTGGGTCGCCCTGGCCCTGGCCGAAGCGGAGTCGCGCACCGGCCAATCCACCCAGGCCAATGCGCGCTTCGAGCAGCTGCTGCACGAACACCCCAACAGCCGGCCGGTGGCCCTGACCTACGCCGAGATCCTGAACGAGCAAGGAGGCCAGGCCGCGGGCCAGCGCGCGCAGGCGATGCTGCGCCCCCTGCTGTCGCAAAGCGGTAACGATCCGGTCTTCCAGCAGCGCTACGCCCGCGCCAGTGAACTGGCCGGCGACAGTGTCCGCGCCAGCGAGGCCTATGCCGAGGCGGCGTTCCTGGGCGGGCGCCCGGAACAGGCCCTGATGCAGCTGCAGGCACTCAAGCGCAACCCCGCGCTGGACTATGTCGGTCGGGCCCGGGTGGATGCGCGGATCGAGTCGATCACGCCCACCGTGCTCGAGCTGCGCCGGCAGGGCGTGCAGGACCCGGATCTGGACCGCCGCTGAGTGCGGCATGACCGGCAGATGGCAGCAATGCCAGATGCCGGCCAGGCAGTCACAAACATGTCATCAAACCGTAGTCTACTGGCACCACTCCAGTAACTGAGCCCTACGGTGCCCTCGTGCAGAAACGCATCCTGATCGTCGATGACGAGCCCGCGATCCGCGAAATGGTCGCCTTCGCCCTTCGCAAGGGCGATTACGAACCTGTCCACGCCGGTGACGCCCGCGAGGCCCAGACCGCCATCGCCGACCGCGTCCCCGACCTGATCCTGCTCGACTGGATGCTGCCCGGCACCAGCGGCCTGGACCTGGCCCGGCGCTGGCGCAAGGAAACCCTCACCCGCGAAGTGCCGATCATCATGCTGACCGCGCGCGGCGAAGAGAACGACCGCGTCGGCGGCCTCGAAGCCGGTGTCGACGACTACGTGGTCAAGCCGTTCTCGGCGCGCGAACTGCTGGCGCGTATCCGCGCGGTCATGCGCCGCGCCCGCGACGATGACGAGGACGGCAGCGTGGCGGTGGGTGCGATCCGCATCGACGGTGCAGCCCATCGCGTGTTCGCCAACGACCAGCCGGTGCCGATCGGCCCGACCGAGTACCGCCTGCTGCACTTCTTCATGACCCACCCGGAGCGCGTGTATACCCGCGCGCAGTTGCTGGACCACGTGTGGGGCGGCAGCGTGTATGTGGAAGAACGCACCATCGACGTGCATATCCGCCGCCTGCGCAAGACGCTGGAACCGTTCAACGCCGAGAACATGGTGCAGACCGTGCGCGGCGCCGGTTACCGCTTCTCCACCGCAACCTGAGCCTCGTCGTGCCGGCGCCGTGCACCCCACGGTGCCGGCGTCGGCAACTCTGCTATAACTTCCGGTTCACCTGCGTGAACCGCCGCAACCCACGACGAGACCGCAATGCCCCGCCACATCCGCTCTGCCTGGTTGAAGACACTGGCCACCGTGGCCACCGTGTTGCTGTTGGCCGGTCTGGTCGGTTGGTTCACTGGCCACCTGTGGCTGTGCATCGCGCTGGCGGCACTGGCGACGCTGGTCTGGCACTACTGGCGGCTGCGCCGCGTGCTGCGCCGGCTGACCGCGCGCCAGCGCTGGGACACCGCCGCCGAAGGCACCGGCGTCTGGAACGAGCTGGACCGCCTGCTGTACCGCAACCAGGTCGAGATGCGCGTACGCAAGCGGCGACTGCTGGACATGCTGCGCAGCTATCGCGCTGCAGCGGCCGCGCTGCCCGACGCCGTGGTGGTGCTGGACCGCAACAGCCAGCGCGTGCAGTGGTTCAACGAAGCGGCCACGGCCCTGCTCGGCCTGCACCATCCGGGCGATCTGGGTGAGGCCTTGGTCGAACGCCTGCAGCCGATGCCGCTGGCCCACTGGCTGGCCGGTGGCCGCAATGCCGAACCGATCCTGGACGTGCCCTCGCCGGTCGATCCTGCGATCCGCCTGAACCTGCGCCTGATTCCCTATTCGTCCGACTACTGGCTGTTGATCGCCCGTGACGTCAGCAAGCTGCTGCGCCTGGAACAGGTACGCCGCGACTTCGTGGCCAACGTTTCACATGAGCTGCGCACCCCGCTCACCGTGGTCCACGGCTACCTGGACATGATGGACCCGGAGGACTTCCCGGGAACCGGACCGATGCTGGAGGAAATGCGCAAGCAGAGCCAGCGCATGGCCCAGCTGGTGGAGGACCTGCTGACCCTGTCGCGGCTGGAATCGCAGGAACACAGCGAGGCCGAGACGGTGGCGATGCAGCCCATGCTGGCCACCCTGCGCCGCGAAGCCGAAGCGCACAGCCAGGGCCGGCACCAGATCAGCATCGACGACCTGGCCGGCGTGGACCTGCAGGGCTCGACCAAGGAACTGCACAGCGCGTTCTCCAACCTGGTCACCAACGCGGTCCGCTACACCCCGGCCGGTGGCCGCATCGCGGTGGAGTTCCGCCGCGAGGGCGACGGCGTGGTGCTGGCGGTACGCGATACCGGCTACGGCATTCCGGCCACCCACCTGCCCCGCCTGACCGAACGCTTCTACCGCGTCTCCAGCAGCCGCTCGCGCGAAAGCGGCGGCACCGGCCTGGGCCTGTCGATCGTCAAGCACATCCTCGGTCTGCACCACGCACGCCTGGAAATCGACAGCGAGGTCGGCAAGGGCTCGGTGTTCGCCTGCCATTTCGATGCCGACCACGTGCGACCGCGTGAGTCCGCCCCCCTGACCTCCTTCGAAGAATGACGCCATGAGCAGCCTCGGATCCCTCCCCCTCCCCGTGAGCACGGACAGCGATCCGTTGCGCGACCCGGCGCTGTACATCAACCGCGAGCTGTCGCAGCTGGATTTCAACTTCCGCGTGCTGGCGCAGGCGATGGATCCGCAGGTGCCGCTGCTGGAGCGCCTGCGCTTCATGTGCATCTCCTGCACCAACCTGGATGAATTCTTCGAGATCCGCGCCGCTGCGGTCCGTCATGCACAGGAGTTCGGCCTGCCGCCGGCGCCGGACGGCATGAGCCCGCAGGCCATTCTCAATGCCATCCACGAGCGCGCCGCCGAGCTGGTGGACCAGCAGTACCGCTGCTGGAACCAGACGCTGCGCCCGGCGCTGATGGAGGCCGGCATCGGCGTGCTCGGCCGCAACTCCTGGACCCACCGCCAGAAGCGCTGGCTGCGTGCCTATTTCCGCAACGAGATCATGCCGGTGCTGTCGCCGCTGGGCCTGGATCCGGTGCATCCGTTCCCGAAGATCCTCAACAAGTCGCTGAACATCGTGGTGGTGCTGAAGGGCACCGATGCGTTCGGCCGCAGCGGCCATCTGGCCATCGTGCGCGCACCGCGTTCGCTGCCGCGGATCATCCAGCTGCCGGAAAAACTCGGCGGCCCGCAGAATTTCGTGTTTCTGTCCTCGGTGCTGTCCACCTTCGTGGACGAATTGTTCCCGGGCCTGGAAGTGCTGGGCGCCTACCAGTTCCGTGTCACCCGCAACTCCGAGCTGGTGGTGGATGAAGAGGAAGTGGAAAACCTGGCGCTGGCCCTGCGCGATGAGCTGGTGGACCGCGGCTACCGGCCTGCAGTGCGGCTGGAGATCGCCCACGACATGCCGCGCGACATCGTACGCACCCTGCTGCAGAACTTCGGCCTGACCGAGAACGCGGTGTACCGCATCGACGGACCGGTCAACCTCAACCGCATCATCCAGCTGTACGACCTGATCGCCCAGCCGGACCTGAAGTATCCGCCGATGACCCCGCGCACCCTGCGCGACAGCGACGGCATCTTCGAGACCGTGGCCCGCCAGGACCTGCTGCTGCACCACCCCTTCGACGCGTTCGCGGCGGTGCTCGACCTGATCCGCCAGGCCGCGCTCGATCCGAACGTGCTGGCGATCAAGCAGACCCTGTACCGCACCGGCAAGGACTCATTGATCGTCGATGCACTGATCCAGGCGGCGCGCGCCGGCAAGGACGTGACCGTGGTGGTCGAACTGCGCGCGCGCTTCGATGAAGAAGCCAACCTGGGCCTGGCCGATCGGCTGCAGGAAGCCGGCGTGCAGGTGGTGTACGGCGTGGTCGGCTACAAGACCCACGCCAAGATGCTGCTGATCGTGCGCCGCGAAGGCCGCAAGCTGCGCCGCTACGTGCACCTGGGCACCGGCAACTACCACAGCGGTACCGCACGCGCGTACACCGACCTGAGCCTGATCACCGCCGATGCGGACATCGGCAACGACGTGCACCTGCTGTTCCAGCAGCTGTCCGGGCTGGCGTCGAAGATGAAGCTCAAGCGCCTGCTGCAGTCGCCCTTCACGTTGCACACCGGGATCCTGGCGAGGATCGAGCGCGAGACGCGCATCGCCGCCGCCGGGCGACCGGCGCGGATCATCGCCAAGATGAACGCTCTCAACGAAGCGCAGGTGATCCGTGCGCTGTACGCCGCCTCGCAGGCGGGTGTGCAGATCGACCTGATCATCCGTGGCGCCTGCACCCTGCGCCCGGGCGTACCGGGCGTGTCGGACAACATCCGCGTGCGCTCGATCGTCGGCCGTTTCCTGGAACACAGCCGGGTCTACTGGTTCGGCAACGACGGCGCACCGGAGCTGTACTGCGCCAGCGCCGACTGGCTGGAACGCAACCTGCTGCGCCGGGTGGAAACCTGCTTCCCGATCCTCGACCCGGCGCTGGCCAAGCGGGTGTACCGCGAAGTGCTGCAGAACTACCTGGACGACAACCTCAACGCCTGGGAGCTGGATGCCGAAGGCATCTACCACAAGCGCGCACCGGCCCACGACGAAGCCCCGCATTCGGCGCAGATGGCGTTGATGCAGGGCCTCTGACCCGGTAGGTGGCCAGGTAGGTGCCAACCTTGGTTGGCACGTTTGGATTCATCCACGCATGGCGTGGATCTACCGTGTCGACCAAGGTCGACACCCACCAACAGCCGCGTGAACCTGTCGAAGGTCGACATATGCAGGCCCTTTGATCCGGTAGATGCCGACCTTGGTTGGCACGTTTGGATTCATCCACGCATGGCGTGGATCCACCGTGTCGACCAAGGTCGACACCTACCAACAGCCGCGTGAACCTGTCAAAGGTCGACATATGCAGGCCCTTTGATCCGATAGATGCCAACCTCGGTTGGCACGTTTGGATTCATCCACGCATGGCGTGGATCCACCGTGTCGACCAAGGTCGACACCCACCATGCGCAGGCCATGCCATTCCGACAGATCGCGAAAAACTGTCAAAGGCGGGGTGGGGCCGGTTGCGGGGGTGTCCGCGGCATGGATGCCGCGGTCAAGCCCCCATGGACGGGTTTACGGCGTCCCCCGCAACCGGACCCACCCCGCCATCCCACAGGAAGCCAGCTGTTGCTGTTGCTGTGCTGTTACGTTGAGGTTGCCGGCCAGCGGCCGGCACTACCGCTTCGGCGGGTGCAGGGCGCAGCCCTGCCGCACTCCCCCTCCAAAATGTGAAGGCCGCGCGGTGACGAGTTCACCGCCCCTTCGGCTAACATTCGCCCATGCCGCATACCACCACGACTCCGCCCGCATTGCAGGATGGCGACCTGCTGGCCGCCATCGACCTTGGCTCCAATAGTTTCCACATGGTCATCGCGCGTTACACGCTTGGCCAGCTGCGGGTGATCGACCGCCTGCGCGAAACCGTGCGCATGGCCGACGGCCTGGACGGCAAGGGTGGACTCTCCGCCGCAGCGCGACAGCGCGCGCTGGAGTGCCTGGCCCGCTTCGGCCAGCGCATCCGCAACGTCCCGCCGCATCGCGTGCGTGCACTGGCCACCAACACCGTGCGCCAGCTGCGCTCGCCGCAGGCGTTCCTGATGCCGGCCGAAACCGCGCTCGGGCACGCCATCGAAGTGGTCAGTGGCCGCGAGGAAGCGCGCCTGATCTACCTGGGCGTGGCCCATGCGCAACCGCCCAAGCCCGACCAGCATCGCCTGGTGATCGACATCGGCGGCGGCTCGACCGAGTTCATCATCGGCAAGGGCATGCAGACCCTGGAGCGCGAAAGCCTGCAGGCCGGTTGCATCGCCAGCACCCGTCGCTTTTTCCCGGGCGGCAAACTCAGCAAGAAGCGCTGGAAGGACGCACTGGCCGAGATTGGCCGGGAGTTCCAGCCTTTCGCCAGCAAATACCGCGCGCTGGGCTGGCAGGAAGCACTGGGGTCGTCTGGTACCCACAAGGCCATCAGCGAAATCTGCGCGACGATGAAGCTGAGCAAGGGTGCGATCACCGCCGAGGCGTTGCCGCAGCTCCGCGATGAGCTGTTGAAGGCCAAGAAGATCGACGACATCGTGCTGCCTGGCCTGTCCAGCGATCGCCGCCCGATCATCGCCGGCGGCATCCTGGTGCTGGAGGCCGCCTTCCAGGCGCTGGGCCTGCAGAAGCTGCTGGTCAGCAAGGCCGCGATGCGCGAGGGCATCCTCTATGACATCCTCGGCCGTGCCGGCGACAACGACCCGCGCGATGAATCGGTGGCCGCCCTCACCCATCGCTATGGCATCGATACGGTGCAGGCCGGCCGCGTGCAGGACACCGCGCTGTCGTTGCTGGAGCAGGTGCAGGAGCGCTGGAAGCTGGATGCCGATGACGCACGCATGCTCGGCTGGGCCGCACGCCTGCATGAGCTGGGGTTGATGATCGCCCACAGCGGTTACCACGTGCATGGCAGCTACGTGCTGGAAAACTCGGACATCGCCGGCTTCTCGCGGCAGGAACAGCAGATGCTGGCGACGCTGGTGCGCAATCACCGCCGCGGCATCAGCAAGACCGCCTTCGATGCCATTCCCGAACGCCTGCTGCTGACCGCACGGCGCCTGGCTGCCCTGCTGCGCCTGGCGGTCCTGCTCAACCGCGCGCATGAGGACGCACCGCTGCCGGTGCTGGAACTGACTGCCGACGACAGCCGCCTGTCGCTGATCGTGCCGCAGGACTTCATCGATGCGCGCCCGCTGCTGCGCGCCGACCTGATCGGCGAGACCGAGGGCATCGCTGGACTCGGCATCCAGTTCCGTCCGTTCGTGGTCTGAGCAGGCGACGGGACGCCGTCCGATCGCTGACCGGCGCCCGATTACATTTCGTTACAGTTCGCGCAATCGACCGCCAATTCCTGCTGCAACGCAGCAGCTGGCGGTGGCCGTGCCTGCCGCGTCTTCACGTAAACCCCTGCTTTTGTTCACATTTCGTGAAACAACGCGATGTGTAGCGACACAAACCGACACACGCTCTTTACAGGGCATTAACCAACGAGACTACTATCGGGTCATCGGCTCGGTCATGGACCGGCCGATTCCTTCGACGCCCGTTTTGGCGTCCTTTGCACGACCCGAGAGAGAGAGCTCGTCATGACTTCACGCACCACCGCACTGGGGCACGCCATCCGCTACGCCCTGGCAACCACCGCGACGCTGGCTGCGCTGCCGGCGTTCGCCCAGAGCAGCAGCACCGCTTCGCCGACCAACCTGGACCGCATCGAGATCACCGGTTCGCGTATCCGCCAGGTGGACGTTGAAACGTCGCAGCCGGTACTGGCGCTGACCCGCGCCGACATCGAACGCCAGGGCTTCAGCTCGGTGTCGGATATCCTGCAGAACGTGACCGCGATGGGCAGCCCGACCATCAGCCGTGCCAACGTGCTGTCGGCCGGTGAGGATGCCGGTGGTACCTACGTGAACATGCGCAACCTGGGCACCCAGCGCACGCTGGTGCTGGTCAACGGCAAGCGCCTGGGCATCAGCACCTCCGGCTACCAGGACGTGTCGACCCTGCCCGTGTCTGCGGTCGAACGCATTGAAGTGCTGAAGGACGGCGCCTCGGCCATCTACGGTTCCGACGCGATGGCCGGCGTGATCAACATCATCACCCGCACCAACGTCAACGGCGTCACCGCCAACGTCTACCACGGCCAGTACAGCGAGGGCGACGGCGCCCGTGATCGCGTCGACGTGGTTGCCGGCTGGTCCAACGACCGCTTCTCGGCCACCTTCGCTGCCGAACACTCGGAAGAAAAGGCCGTGTGGGCGCGCGACCGCGGCTTCAGCCGTTACGGCAACACTGACCGCCACCCGACCGATGGCTGGACCACCAACAGCCAGTGGGGCCAGTTCTACGGCGTGAAGGGCGGCCCGGGCTGCACCAAGGCAGCCGGTTGCGACTACGCGCTCAACCGCGGCACCGACCCGACCAACCCGGCGAACTACCACTTCACCGATCCGACCGCGTTCACCGGTGATGTCAGCAACACCAATGAACAGATGCACCTGAGCTACCCGATCAAGCGTGATTCGCTGTACTTCTCGGGCACGGCCAACATCACCGACAACGTCCGTTTCAAGGCCGAGCTGGGCTACAACAAGCGCTCCTCGACCCGCGTCACCGCCGGCTATCCGTTCGACACCGCCACCGCCAAGATCAAGGGCATGTCGGTGGACAGCTACTTCAACCCGTTCGGCAACCAGCACGGTTACGCCAAGCCCACCGAGGTGAGCTGGAACCGCCGCCTGTGGGAGGTGCCGCGCACCAGCACCAGCGAGCTGAAGACCTACCGCGCCGTGGCTGCGTTCGAGGGCTCGTTCGACATCGGTGAGCGCTACTTCGACTGGGAAGTGGGCTACCAGTACAACAAGAACGAACTGCGCCAGAGCACTTTCGGCAACCTGCACAAGGGCCGCGTCGAACAGGCTACCGGCAAGTCCTACCTGAACCCGGCAACGGGCAAGGTCGAGTGTGGTGCGCCGGGTGCGCCGATCGCCAACTGCATGCCGTGGAATCCGTTGATTCCCTATGGCGTGGAAAGCCCGTACGGCATGACCAACAACCAGGCCCTGCAGGACTGGCTGTTCCCGCCGGAGAACGCAACCGGCCGCACCACCTCCAAGAACGCCTTCGCCACCATCAGCGGCAGCCTGTTCACCCTGCCGGCCGGCGACCTGGGCTTCGCCTTCGGCGTCGAAAACCGCGAGGAAACCGGCAAGTTCGTACCGGACCCGCTGGCGCAGACCGGTGCCACCACCAACCTGGCCGCCGGCCCGACCGGTGGGTCGTACAAGGTGAAGGAAGCCTACCTGGAGTTGAACGTGCCGGTGCTGGCCGACCTGCCGGGTGCGCGTGAGCTGAGCTTGAACGCGGCGACCCGCTTCTCGGACTACAACACCTTCGGCAATACGCTCAACAGCAAGTTCGGCTTCAAGTGGAAGCCGATCGACCAGCTGCTGGTGCGTGGCACCTGGGCACAGGGCTTCCGCGCTCCGACCATTTCCGACCTGTACGGCGGTGGCTCGGAAACCTTCGCCAACTTCTCCGACCCGTGTGACAGCAAGTACGGCTCGGCCCGCAGCAGCGCCGAAGTGCGTGCCCGCTGTGCACGTGACATCGCCGATGTGGCCAACTTCCGCCAGCTGGACAACCGCAACCAGCCGACCGAAGGCTCCGTCGCCGCTACGCCGACGCCGTTCACCTCCGGCTCGAACCCGGACCTGAAGCCGGAAACCTCGACCAGCCGCACGTTGGGCGTGGTCTGGAGCCCGACCTTCATCAGCAACTTCAACGTTTCGCTGGACTGGTGGAAGATCCGCATCGACGACACCATCGTCGACGACAGCCCGAACCAGATCCTGATCGACTGCTATGAGCAGGGCCTGGCCGACCGTTGCGCGCGCTTCACCCGCAACGCGACCACCGGTATCGTCACCGGCCTGAAGTTCGGCAACCGCAATGCCGGCTTCATGGAAACGGAAGGCTACGACATGGACCTGACGTACCGCCTGGATACCGACTACGGCAAGCTGAGCACCTCGTGGTCGACCACCTACGTGGCCAAGGACGTCTTCCGCTCGTCCAACGACAGCACGATCGTGCCGACCGTCAACAACGGCATCGCCACCAACACCGGCATCGGCTTCCGCGTGCGTTCGAACCTGACCGTGGGCTGGGATCTGGAGAACTTCGGCGTCAGCTGGACCGCACGCTACTATTCCAGCGTCAAGGAACAGTGCGTCAACCCGGGCAAGTACGCCGACGAGTGCTCGGACCTGAACGTTGCAGCTCCCTGGTACAAGGGCACGCGCAACTACAACGAGCGTGGTTCGGTCACCTTCCACGACGTCCAGTTCCGCTACAACCTGCCGTGGGATGCCACCGTGTCGGTCGGCGCCAACAACGTGTTCGACAAGCAGGGCCCGGTCATGTACACCAAGCCGCGCTCGGTCTTCTCGTACTACGGCGGCTATGACATCGGTCGTTTCATCTACATGAAGTACACCCAGCGCTTCTGATCCACGCGCTGTCGTAACACCATGACCACGGCCCTTCGGGGCCGTGGTTTTTTTGTGCCGCTGAACTGCGCAGGCACCGCCTTGCCCGGTCGTCATCGCGTTGTCGCAAAGCGGTCATGTCGGCTACATCGCCAGGCCCGAGCATGCGTAAAACCGGAGGCCCGCCATGCGCTATGCCATCGTCACCGAAACCTACCCGCCGGAGATCAACGGCGTCGCACTGACCGTGCAGGGCCTGGAGCAGGGATTGCGCGCCGCCGGCCACGAGGTCGACCTGATCCGTCCGCGACAGGTCAGCGAAGCACTGGATGCGGCGCCGGGCACCCTGCTGGTACCGGGCGCGGCCTTGCCGCGCTACCCCGGCCTGCGCTTCGGCCTGCCGGCACCGATCCGGCTGGGCCGGCACTGGCGGCAGCAGCACCCCGATGCGGTCTACGTGGCGACCGAAGGTCCGCTGGGCTGGTCGGCACTGCGCACCGCGCGCCGCCTCGGCATTCCGGTGGCTACCGGATTCCACACCCGCTTCGACGAATACCTGCCCGACTATGGCGTGGCGTGGCTGCAGTCGGCGGCAATGCGCTGGATGCGCCGCTTCCACAACCAGGCCGACGCGACCCTGGTGCCCACCCGCGAACTGCAGGAATTCCTGAGCGACCAGGGCTTCGAGCGCGTGCGCCTGCTCGCCCGTGCGGTCGACAGCCAGCAGTTCGACCCATCACGCCGCGACCCGGCGCTGCGCGAGGAATGGGGTATCGATGGCACGGGCCTGGCGGCGATCTACGTTGGCCGCATCGCCGCCGAAAAGAACCTCGGCCTGGCGGTGAAGGCCTTCCGCAAGCTGCAGCAGGTGCGCCCGAAAGCGCGTTTCATCTGGGTCGGCGATGGCCCGGCGCGCGAGAAACTGGCGCATGAGAATCCCGATTTCATCTTCTGCGGCATCCAGCGCGGCGATGCCCTGGCCCGACACTTCGCCAGTGGCGATCTGTTCCTGTTCCCCAGCCGCAGCGAGACCTTCGGCAACGTGACCCTGGAAAGCATGGCAAGCGGCCTGGCCACGGTTGCTTTCGACTACGGCGCGGCCCGCGAGTACCTGCGCAACGGCGAGAACGGTGCCGCAGTGGATGACGACGAGCAGTTCGTGCAGGCAGCGGTGCAACTGGCTGCCGATGATGCCCAGCGCCGCGGGTTGGGTGGCAACGCGGCACGGGCGATGAAGCGGCTGCACCCGCAGCAGGTGGTGGCGGAGTTCGAAAGCCTGCTGGCGGAACTGGCCAGCGCGCGGAGGAGCGGACATGCGCACCACGCCGCTTGAGCTGCTGGCCGGTCGCGAAGCCCGGTTGTGCCGCCGCGCCAACCACTACTGCCGACGTCGCCGCGTGCGGCGCGTCTTTTCGATCATCAGCCGGCTCGGCGATGGCGTGTTCTGGTATGTGCTGATGGGCGCGCTGGTGCTCATCGATGGCTTCGACGGCCTGCGCGCATCAGTGCACATGGCCGCCACCGGCCTGGCCGCGCTGCTGCTGTACAAGGGCCTGAAACGCTGGACCCGGCGGCCACGGCCGTACGCGGCCGACCTGCGTATCCGTGCCTGGGTGGCGCCGCTGGATGAGTTCAGTTTCCCGTCCGGCCATACCCTGCACGCGGTGTCGTTCACCATCGTCGCGCTGGCCTACTATCCTTGGCTGGCGCCGCTGCTGGTGCCGTTCACCTTCGGCGTGGGCCTGTCGCGCGTAGTGCTGGGCCTGCACTACCCAAGCGACGTTCTGGCTGCCACCGGCATCGCTGCACTGCTGGCCTCGGCCAGCCTGGCCTGGCTGCCGTTGCCGGTGTGATGCCCTAGAATGTCCGCATGACCACGCTGTTCATCTCCGATCTGCATCTGGACCCCAGCCGTCCGGCCATCACCGACCTGTTCCTGCGCTTCCTGCGCGAGGAAGCGCCTGGCGCCGATGCGCTGTACATCCTCGGCGATCTGTTCGAAGCCTGGATCGGCGATGACACCCCCTCGGCCGCAGCCGACGCGGTGGCCGATGCGCTGAAGGTACTGTCCGACAGCGGCGTGCCGGTCTTCTTCATCCGCGGCAACCGTGACTTCCTGCTGGGCGAAGACTATGCCCGCCGCGCCGGCCTGCGCATCCTGCCGGACCCGTGCATGATCGAGCTGTACGGCCGCTCGGTGCTGCTGCAGCACGGTGACCTGCTGTGCACCGATGACATCCCCTACCAGCAGTTCCGTGCCCAGACCCGCGACCCGGTCTTCCAGGCGCAGTTCCTGTCGCAGCCGCTGGAAGCGCGTATCGCCTTCGCGCAGAAGGCGCGTGATGCCAGCCAGGCGCGCCAGTCGGAAATGAAGCAGGGCGACCGTGCGCAGTTCGAAACAGTCACCGACGTGGCCCCGGCCGAAGTGGAAGCCACTTACGTGCGCCACGGCGTGGACACGATGATCCATGGCCACACCCATCGCCCGGCGATCCACACCCTGCAGGCCGGCGGACGCAGCTGCACCCGCATCGTGCTGGGCGACTGGTACGAACAGGGTTCGGTGCTGCGCGTGGATGCCAACGGCTGGACCCTGGATACGCTCAGCCGCGCATGATGGATCACAGGATGCCAACCAAGGTTGGCATCTACCAGAGCAGGTGCACGCGCCCTGGTAGACGCCGACCCTGGTCGGCGCTTGGACTCAGCGGAAGGCCGCGATGGTGGCCTTGGTATTGACCAGCACGCGCTGGTTGTCGGCACTGCTGGCGATGCCCATCGGCACGCCGTTGTAGCTGATGTTCGGATTGGACCAGTAGTTCAGCCGCGGGCAGCCGGCCGAGCAGTCATAGGCCATGATCGTGCGCCAGCGCGATCCGCTGGCCGGCTCATAACGATAGCCATGGCCATAGGCATACGGCGACGTGCTCGGATCACTGGCGATGTCGTGCCGTGCGCTCTGCAGGTGGCCGATTTCATGGGCGAACGAGTAGTAGCCGGTGGCGCAATCCCAGTACACCGCAGCAAACGCGGTCGATGCGGTGGAACCGATGCCCGACGCCAGTCCGCAGTAACTGGTGTTGTTGATCAGCAGTACGCCGACGTCGGCGGCGGTGTTGTTGCGGCTGGTGTGGATGCTGTCCATGTAGCCGTCGCTGGTGCCACGGAAGCGCGACAGGTCGGTGGTGAAATTGCCGGACTCGGTGTAGTTGGTGGTTTCATAACCGGCCAGCTGCAGGGTGAGGCCTACGTTGCTGTTGGTGTAACCCTGGTTGGATTCGGCAACCGCCAACTGCACCAGCGACTGCATGTTGCCACCGTAGGCGGTCACTGCCGCATTGGTTGCCACCACCAGCACGCGGATGGTCGCCGGGCTGCCTGAGGAGGCCTGCGCAGTGCCGAGGCGATCATTGGCAGGCATGGCGATCTTCGGCAACTGGTTGTAGTCGGCCGGATGATCGGCCGGCATCCGCGATTCATCCACCTCGACCAGCACGTGGCGATTGCCCAGCGGACGCAGACGATAGAGTTTGCCGTCCTTGCGGATCGAGCCGGTGAGGGTATTGCCCGAGCGCACCAGGATCAGCGAATTGCCCGGATCGTCCTGGCCATTGGACGTGGCCGCCTGCAGGCGATCGGACGGAGCGCGCAACTGGCCGTACCAGATGCTGCCACCATCGGGCAGCGCCTCGACCTTGCTGCGAACGGCCTGCACCTTCTGCCCGAGCAGCTCGAATTCCAGCTGCGGCTGCGCGGTGGCGGCAGCATCGACACGCACTTCCTGTACGGCGGCGGTGGACGGGGTGGCCAGCAATCGCCCCAGTGCCGGCTCGCTGGTGGCCGATGCACGGCTGAGCACGGTGACCGGCTCGAACAGCGGCGCCGCATGGGCGGCCGCGGCTACCGACAATCCCAACAACAGACCACCTGTCGCTTTACCTATCGATCTGGACATCATCTTGTCGCTCCTTGAAGTGAAGTGGACAGCGTTGATGCAGCACGACCCGGGGTGCCGGGTCCGGCCATCAGGCCTGCGCAGAGCGTGTGAATTCAATAGACGAGAGGAATGGAAATCCCGATCTGTGATCGACCGCATCTGCGTTCAGTCAGGTCAAAAGCGTCAGTACACTTCGCCAACACACGGCTTTCGCGCTACCGTGACGTGGCCACGACAGGGGATGCACATGGCGCCAGCGCAGCACAGCGGTGACACGACGGCTGATCCGGGCCTGCTGCGGATCGGCCTGTTCTTCGATGGCACCCGCAACAACGCACACAACCTGGCGCAGGGCCACCGGCAGGTGCCGCGACCGCGCCCCGCCCTGCTCCGTGCCGATGATGATTCGACCTACCAGAGCCGGTTGACCAGCAGCTACGACAACGGCGCCACCAACATCGCGCGCCTGCATCAGTTGTATCCGGACAGCCGGCGCACGCCCGGCAGTACACCTTCGCTGGCGATCTACGTGGAAGGCGTCGGCACCCGCGATGATGCCGAAGACGACCTGATCGGCCTGGCCTTCGGTATCGGCGCCAGTGGCGTGCAGGCGAAGGTGCAGCGTGCGTTGCAGGTGCTGTTGCCGGCGGCACTGACGGCTCTTGCGTCGCAGTGGCGCGCGCCCCTGCACAGCGTGCAGCTGGATCTGTTCGGCTACTCGCGCGGCGCGGCCTCCGCGCGTGATGTGGCCAACCATCTGCGCGGATGGGACGGCGCGCGCTGGCGACAGCTGCTGCAGCAGGCGGGGCTTTCATGCAGCGCCGATTTCGCCCTGCCACGGCCGATATTGCGCTTCATCGGCCTGTTCGACACGGTGGTCGCCGTCAACGGCGGCCGCGCCGACGAACACCCCCGCATCGCCCTGCCCGCAGGCATCGCCGAGGCCGTGCTGCAGCTCAGTGCGCGCGACGAGCATCGCCAGCACTATGCGCTGACCACGGTGGCACCAGCCCATCCCGAAATCGCACTACCCGGCGTGCACGCCAACATCGGTGGTGGCTACGACCAGGTGGAAGAAGGGCCCAAGCTGCTCAGCCGGCCGCGGCGGCAGCAACTGCGCCGGCCTGGCGTGGAGGACTACCAGACACCGCCCCTGGCACTGCTGCAGGCGACCACCGCGTACGCTGAAGCACAGGCCGACGCCGAACGCTGGCGGCAGCAGCTGGGGTTGAACCCGAAGGAAGTGTGGGTCGATGTCTGGCACCAGTGGCAGCAGCAGCGACGCGCGGGCAGCCGCAGCGTGCTGATGTCGCCGGTGCTGTACGTCACCGCTGCGGTGGTGCTGCACCGGCGCATCGATTGGCGCTACCAGCTGGTTGCGCTGCAGGTGATGCAGCAGCACGCCATCGCTGCCGGCGTGACCTGGACTACCGACGCGGCCAAGGTGGCGGGTTGGGAACTGCCCAGCGCGCTGCAGCCGATCGCGCGCCGCCTGATTGCCGGCCAGCCGTTGACCCCGACGCAGGAAGCGTTGCTGCGCCGCCGTTACCTGATGCAGTCCGCACACTGGAATTTCGATGCGCTGGGCGATACCGCCCTGACCTACACTGCCGACGCCGGTGTCAGCGAGCTGCCGTATCGCCCCGGGCCGGGGCTGTTCTACATCAACCGGCCGACGGTGGATGGCAGACGCCTGGTGTTGCCGAACGCATGAGAACCAAAAAGGGGACGGAGGGAATCAAGCCGTTTGTGGCACAAACGACTTGATTCCCTCCGTCCCCTTTTCCTTCAACCCGCCTGTTCGACCAGGTTGGCGAGCTCATCCGCATCGAACCCGGCCAGCAGGCGTGCCTCGATGTTGAACGGCCCGTGCAGGTAGCCACCGGCATACTCGACCAGCAGTTCCTTGAAACGCGCTCGTGGCTCGACGCCGGCGCGCTCGCAGTACCAGCGGAACCAGCGCGATCCGGCGGCAACATGTGCAACCTCCTCGCGCAGGATCACCTCCAGCACGTCGGCGGTTTCGCCATCGCCGACGTTGCGCAGCTTGTCGATCATGCCCGGGGTCACGTCCAGCCCGCGCGCTTCCAGCACGCGCGGCACCAGCGCCATCCGCGCCAGGCCGTCGTGCGCGGTCTTCTCGCACATTTCCCACAGGCCGTTGTGCGCAGGGAAATCGGCGTACTCATGGCCATGTGCCAGCAGACGCTCGCGCAGCAGCATGAAGTGGCGCGATTCGTCGTCGGCGCAGCTCACCCAGTCGGCATGGAACGCAGCCGGAAGACCGCGGAAGCGGTACACCGCGTCCCAGGCCAGGTCGATCGCATTGAGCTCGATATGGGCGATGGCATGGATGAACGCCGCACGCCCTTCCACCCCGCCCAGGCCGCGCCGGGGCACTTCACGCGGATGCACCATCACCAGCTGCGGCGGCCGGCCCGGCATGCGGATCGGATCGGCCGGCGGTGCATCGGCCGGTACGTTCAAGCGGCCCGCGCGGAACGCGGCAGCGTAGGCCTGGGTCAGTGCGACCTTGCGCAGCGGATCGGCTTCGGCCAAGCACTGCTGCGCGGCGCGCAGCAGATTGCCGCCGACGTCAGGCACGTCGATCACCGCATGGACCTCAGGCGCGGCGCTTGTGCTTGGCGTCGTCCGAACGCAGCTGCTGGATGCGTTCGAAGTAGCCCGGCTCGATGCCCGTCGGGTAATGGCCGTTGAAGCACGAGGAATCGAAGTTGCGCAGCGCCGGATTGCCTTCGCTCACCGCCGCTTCCATGTCTTCGATGTCCTGGTAGATCAGCCAGTCGCAGCCCAGGTGCGCTTCGATTTCCTCGATGCTGCGGTTGTGCGCGACCAGCTCTTCAGCAGCCGGCATGTCGATGCCGTAGATGTTGGGGTAACGCACCGGCGGAGCGGCGCTGGCCAGGTAGACCTTGCGTGCGCCGGCGTCACGCGCCATCTGCACGATCTGCTGGCTGGTGGTGCCGCGCACGATCGAGTCGTCCACCAGCAGCACCACGCGGTTGCGGAATTCCAGGTGGATCGGGTTGAGCTTGCGGCGCACCGACTTCACCCGTTCGCCCTGGCCCGGCATGATGAACGTGCGGCCGATGTAACGGTTCTTGATGAAGCCTTCGCGGTACTTCACCCCGAGCACGTTGGAGATCTCCAGCGCGGCATCGCGCGAGGTGTCCGGGATCGGGATGATGGTGTCGATGTCGTGGTCCGGGCGCAGGCGCAGGATCTTCTCGCCCAGCTTGATGCCCATGCGCATGCGCGCCTTGTGCACCGACACGTTGTCGATCATCGAATCGGGGCGTGCGAAATACACGTACTCGAAGATGCACGGGGTGTGTTCGGCCGGCTCGGCGCAGATTTCCGAGAACAACTCGCCGCGCGCGGTGATCACCAGTGCTTCGCCCGGCTGCACGTCGCGCACGCGCTGGAAGCCCAGCACGTCCAGCGCGGCCGACTCGGAGGCAACAATGTATTCGTCACCCTCGGCATGGCTGCGCTTGCCCAGCACCAGCGGGCGGATGCCATGCGGATCGCGGAAAGCGACCAGGCCCAGGCCCAGCACCACGCTGACCACCGCATAGCCGCCCTTGCAGCGGCGGTGTACGCCGGCAACCGCGCGGATGGCGGCTTCCGGGCTGAGCTGGCGCTGCTGTTCCAGTTCGTAGGCGAACACGTTCAACAGCACTTCGCTGTCCGAATCGGTATTGACGTTGCGGCGGTCCTGCTCGAACACCTGCTGGCGCAGGTCCTCGGTGTTGATCAGGTTGCCGTTGTGGGCCAGCGCGATGCCGTACGGCGAATTGACGTAGAACGGCTGTGCCTCGTCCATGCCTTCCGAACCGGCGGTCGGATAACGCACGTGGGCGATGCCGACGCTGCCTTCCAGGGTGGACATGGTGCGTGCATCGAAGACATCGCGGACCAGGCCGGTGGCCTTCTGCACCCGCAGGCGGCTGCCGTTGACGGTGGCGATGCCCGCCGCGTCCTGGCCGCGATGCTGGAGGACGGTCAAGCCGTCATACAACTGCCCGGCGACGTTCTGGTTGCCGACGATTCCGACGATGCCACACATGATGCGAGGTCTCCGCTGGGCTGTGCCCAGTTACAAGGAAGGTGGCCGTGCCTGGCCAGAGTTGTCGCCGCGTCTGCGGTCGACATTGGCCGGGTCGTCCGGCTCGATGCTGCCCGGTAGTGCTGGGGCGTCCGGGCGCACTTCGGCCGGATCGTATGCCTCGCCCTGTTCCGCCTTCGCAGGCCGCAGCCATCCGCTGCCCGCCACTATCTGACCGAGTACGCCATTATCGCCTGTCGCCCCCGGCTTGCCCACTCCGGCGCCGGCGCTCTTGCCCAGCTCCATCAACGCAGATGGGGACAGCGCGTCCATCGGCAAGGCCTTGGGCAGCAGGTCGGTGCCCGGCACCTGCCACTGCGGCAGCTTGCTGTTCATCCAGGCCACGGCCGGGTTCAGCACCGGGCGCAGCGCCGAGCCGCGCCAGGAGGGTTCGGCGGTAAGCGGGGTGAAGCCGGCCAGCAACAGCAGCACGGCCGCGATCAGCCCGCCACGCACGGCACCGAGGACCCCGCCCAGCAGGCGGTCCAGGCTGCCCAGCATGTTGCGGTGGACGATGGCCTTGATGACCATGCCGATCACGGCGACCACGACCATCACGCCGATGCCGACGCTGAGGTAGCCGCCGATGAAATGCTCGCCGCCGGGCGCAGCCGGTGCGGCCCACCAGCGTGCGGCGTCATTGCCGAAGGCGAAGGCCGCCCAGGCGGCCACCAGCCACGATACGGTGCCGATGACGATGCCCACGAAGCCGCGCAGCAACCCAAGCAGGGTGGAGGCGGCGATCACGATCAGCAGCACCACGTCGATCATGGCGCCCCGCTCCTTCGGCGGCGCTGGCAACGGGGCTGCGTACAGGTCATGGGTGCGGTCGCACCATGCCGGCCACGCCGACCTTGGCGGCGACCTGCGCCTTCAACTGTTCAGCATCGGCGCGGTTGGCGACCGGCCCGACACGGACGCGGTGCAGGCTGCCCTTTTCGGTACGCACCTGCTCGACGAAGGCGCTGAAGCCTGCCGCGCGCACCTTGTCGCGCAGGGCGTTGGCATCGTTGGCCTGGCCGAAGGCGCCGAGCTGTACGGCAAAACCCACTCCGCTGGCGGCCGGTGCGGCCGGCGTGGTCGGCGGCGTGGCCGGCTTGCTGGCGGTCGCTTCCGGCTTGGGCTCGGGCTTCGGTTCCGGCTTGGCCACCGGCTTGACCGGCTCCGGCTTGGCGGCCGGCGGCGCTGCTGCGGTCGGCGTACTCGGCGGCAGGCTTTCACTGCGCACCGGGTTGCCGGTCGCCGACGGCGTGGCCGCCGCGACGGGAGTACTGGCGCTCGGCGCGGGCGTCGGCGTGCTTGCCACCGGTGCGCTGGTCGAGGGCTTCGCATCGAGCGTGATGACTTCTGCCTTCACGTCGGCACGCACCTTCACCGCCTGCAGCCGGGCCGCTTCGGCCTGGGCACGGTCGGCATACGGCCCAACGCGAACGCGCCAGGCCGGGCGACCGTTGATCGATGCGGTCTCGATGAAGCCCGGAAGCTGCGAACGCTTGAGGTAGGCGATCACCGCATCGGCGTCGGCTTGGCTGCCGTAGGCGCCGAACGTCACCGCATAGTTACCGGCGGCGACGGCTGGCGAAGTGTCCACGGTCGGCGGTGCCGCCGGGGCGGCAGCCTCCTCGACAGGACGGGCCTGGCCACTCTGCAACCCGGTGGCGCCACCGGCCGGTGCGACCAGCGGCAGTTCACGGGTTTCAAACTGGCCATCGGCCGGCGCATCGGGCGCGGCGATCGGCACAGAAGCGACACCGCTGTCCGGGGCCGGGCCCTTGACGAGCATCGGCAGGAAAATGACGGCCAAGGCCACCAGGACGATGGCACCAATCAGACGCTGTTTCAGGGGCGTATCCACGTAGGGCAGGCGGCAGGCTGGACGTTGCGGTCGATTATACGGGTGCGCGACCGCACGGCGTCGGTAATGGCTGAACGGCGGTCAGGCGTGGGCCTGCAGCCATTGCAGCGCAGCGGCGGCGGTATGGAAGGAACCGAATACCAGCACCCGGTCGCCGTGCTCGGCGCGGGCCAGCACCTGCGCCATCGCCTGTTCGACCGTGCCGGCCAGCGGCGCAGTGGCTGCCGCCGTATCTGCCAGCCGTGCCTGCAGTCCCGCCGCACTCTGCCCACGCGCGCCATCGAGCCCGGCCAGGGTCCAATCGCTCACCACCTCCTGCAGGGCCTGCACCACGCCCACGGCGTCCTTGTCCTGCAGCGCGGCGTACACCGCCAGGGTGCGCCCGGGCGATGCTTCGGCCTTCAGCGCGCGGGCCAGCTGACCGGCTGCCTGCGGGTTGTGGCCGACATCGACGCGAACCTGCACGCCATCGCGCTCGAACGCCTGCAGGCGCCCGGCGATGCGCGCCGCTGCCACGCCTGCGGCCCATGCCGCGCGCGGCACCGGCCGGTCCAGCGCGCGCAGCGCCGCGATCGCCGCACCGGCGTTGGCCAGCTGGATCGGCCCGGCCAGCGTCGGCGTCGGCAGCTCCAGGCGGGTGCCGACATCGCGCCAGCGCCAACGCTGCGCGTCGATCGGTTCGTAGAAATAGTCGCTGCCGCCGCGGATCGCATTGGCACCCACCAGGTAGGCGCGCGCCAGCACGCTCGACGGCGGATCGGTCTCGCCCAGGATCACCGGCTTCCAGCCGCGGATGATGCCGGCCTTCTCGGCACCGATGGCCTCGCGGTCCTCGCCCAGCCATTCGGCGTGATCGATGTCCACGGTGGTGATCACCGCCACGTCGGCGTCGACGATGTTGACCGCATCCAGGCGGCCACCGAGGCCCACTTCCAGCACGGCCAGATCAAGATCGGCATCGGCAAACAACTGCAGCGCGGCCAGCGTTCCGTACTCGAAGTAGGTCAGCGTCACATCACCGCGCGCTGCCTCGACCGTGTTGAACGCGGCCACCAGTGCGGCGTCATCGACATCCTGGCCATCGATGCGCACGCGCTCGTTGTAGCGCAGCAGGTGCGGCGAGGTGTACGCGCCGACCTTCCAGCCCGCCGCACGCGCGATGGCCTCGATGAAGGCGACGGTGGAACCCTTGCCGTTGGTACCACCGACCACGATGGTGTGCCTGGCCGGCGTGCCCAGGCCCATCGCGGTGGCCACGGTGCGCACGCGCTCCAGTCCCATGTCGATGCTGGCTGGATGCTGGCGTTCAATGTAGTCCAGCCATTCGGCCAGAGTGGTCGGGGTGTTCTTCACGGCAAGGCTTCCAACAGGTGCAGGTGGTTCAGGGCAGAAGATTCAGAGTGCGCGGTGCTTGGCTTCACCGAAGAACGGCGTGTGGTGGGCGCAGTCGTTCAGGCGCACCACTTCCAGGCTGTCCAGGTCGGCGCCTTCAAGCAGGTTGAGCGTGGTCGGTGCCTGGCGGAAGGTCCACAGCCGCGACAACGGCAGGCCCAGCACCTTGCACAGGATCACCCGGTTGACTGCATCGTGGGCGACCACCAGCAGGGTGTCGTGTTCGCCAAGGCCTTCGGCGGCTCGGGCCAGGCCGCGCCAGCTGCGCTCCAGCACCAGGCGCAGCGATTCGCCACCGGGCATCAGCACGGTGTCCGGTTCATTGCGCCACGCCTGCAGGCGCGACGGGTCTTTTTCGTTGATTTCGCTGGCCAGCAGGCCTTCCCACTCACCGTGGGCGATTTCCTGCAGCTCCGGCTCGGTCAGCAGCATGTCGGCGCGTGCAGCACCCAGGGCCAGTTGCGCGGTGCGTTGGGCGCGTGACAGCGGCGAGGCCACCGCGCGGGTGATGTCCACCGAAGCCAGGCGGGCGCCAAGCGCCTGGGCCTGGGCCTCACCGATGGGCGAAAGCGGGATGTCGATCTGGCCCTGGTAGCGGCCTTCGGCGTTCCACGGCGTTTCGCCGTGACGGGCAAGCAGGATGCGCATGCGAACAAGGGGTCCTTGGGGGAGGAGTTCCGGCGCATTGTTCACATCCTGTGAAGTGCGCGGAACAGGGATGATACCTGTTCGGCGGACCCGGCCGGTCGGGGCATAAAAAAACCCCGCGACAGACGTCGCGGGGTTTCAGAAACTCCGGCTATCTGGTCGAGGTTGCCGGCCAGCGGCCGGCACTACCGCAACCGGTTTATTTCGCCAGGTTCAGTTCCTTCAGCAGCTGCGGCGCCGGCGCCACTTCCTGCATGATCCACTGCATGTAGCGGCTGTCGACGGCGATCATGCGGGTCATCACCGGGTCGAACACCCAGTTGGAACTGACCGATTCCCAGTTGCCGTCGAAGGCCAGGCCGACCAGCTTGCCGTTGGCATCGAGCACCGGCGAACCGGAGTTGCCGCCGGTGATGTCCAGGTTGGACAGGAAGTTCACCGGTACCGAACCGATCCGCTTGTCTTCCAGACCGCCGTAACGCTTGGCCTTGACCGCATCGAGCAGGGCCTTCGGCGAGTCGAATGGATCCTCACCGGTTTCCTTCGCCGCCACACCTTCCAGGGTGGTGAATGGGGTGTACTTCACGCCGTCCTTGCCATAGCCCATCACGTTGCCGAAGGTGATGCGCAGCGACAGGTTGGCATCGGGATAGACGAACTCGCCCTGGCTCTTCTTGTAGTCGGCCACGGCCTGCAGGTAGAGCGGACGAGCGGTCAGCGATTCGCCCTCGCGGATCTTCTTCTGCTCTTCCTGCTTCAGCAGCGCCGGCATGACGGCCACCGCGTACTGGATGGCCGGATCATTGCTGGCTTCAAACGCAGCGCGATCGGCCTTGAACCACTTCAGGCGGTTGTCCAGGCTGCCCAGTCCGGTGCCGCCCAGCTTGGTCACCAGCGACTTCACCGCAGTGGCATCGCTGCCGGCCAACCACGTGTTCAGCACCTCGTTGTCGCGCTGGGCGGCTGGCAGGGCCACGTACTGGTCCAGCCAGTAGGTCTGCAGCTGCTGGTCCATCTTCGCCACGTAGCGGCGATCCATCTGCTTCAGGCTGCCCTCGATGGTGGTCAGGTCGCGGTCCTGGTAACCCGCTTCGCGCTCGGCGTCGGGCTTGCTGCGCTCGATCGACAGGCGGTACAGGGTGATCGCCGCGCCCACTGCAGAGGTGTTGTTGAACTGGCCGACGAACAGGTCGCGCTCGCGCGTCGACTTGCTGGTATCCAGGTGCTGCAGCAGCTGCGCGTGTGCAGCCAGTGCCGGCTTGCCGGCAGCGCCCTGCTTCTTCAGCCAGGCCAGCACCGCCGCTTCTTCGGCCTGCTTCTGGCCGGCGGCATCGATGCGCTTGAAGCCTTCCAGCTGGCCCAGGTAGTTCTTGGCCACGTTGTTCATGCTGGCCGCAGTGGCGGCGTACTTCACCTTGACGTCGGCGTCGGCCTTGCCGGCGTCGGCGATCATCTTCAGCACCGCGTTGTAGTGGCGGGCGATGGTCGGGTAGGTGAAGCTGGCGGTCTCGTTGAACTCGCCGGCCAGCGCGTAGCGGTTGGTGCGGCCCGGGTAGCCGGCCACCATCACGAAGTCGTCGGCGCCCAGCGGCGTATCGGCGAACTTCAGGAAGTGCTTGGGCTGGTAGGGCACGTTGTCGGCCGAGAACGCGGCCGGCTTGCCATCCTTGCCGACGTAGGCACGGTAGAACGAAAAATCACCGGTGTGGCGCGGCCACATCCAGTTGTCGACGTCACCGCCGAACTTGCCGACGCTGCCCGGAGGTGCATAGACCAGGCGCACGTCCTTGATTTCCAGGTTGCGGAACAGGCGGTAGGTGTTGCCGCCGGAGAACGAATACAGGCGGCAGCGGAAGCCGGCATCGGCTTCACACGCGGCGACCTGGGCCTTGTCGAAAGCGTCCAGCGCACGGCTGCGGGCCAGCGGGTCCTTGCCGGCGCCGGCGATGGCCGCCTTGGCCTGGGCGGTGACGTCGGTGATCTGGTCGAGCACGAACACGCGGGCGTTCGGGCCGGCACTCAGTTCATCGCTGAGCTTGGGCGCGTTGAAGCCGTCCTTGATCAGGTTCTTCTGTGCGGTCGAGTTCAGCTGGATCGCACCATAGGCACAGTGGTGGTTGGTGACCACCAGGCCCTGCGGGGAGACGAAGCTGGCGGTGCAGCCGCCCAGCGCGACCACCGCGCCCATCGGGTCGCCGGTCAGGTTGGCCAGCTGTTCCGGGGACAGCTTGAGGCCGGCCTTCTGCAGCGGGCCGGCGATTTCCGGCAGCTGCTGCGGCACCCACATGCCCTCAGCGGCATGGGCGACCTGGACCAGCCCAAGGCTGGCGACGACGGAGAATGCAAGCAGGTTCGAGCGCATGGAGCGGCCCCTGGTAGTGGAACCCTCGATTGTAGCCCGCCGCCCTGCCCCGGCCCGAACCCCGGAAGTCATGGCCCCCGGCCCGCCGGGCATGGCCCGGCGCTACCCGCACGATTTGCCGGTAGCGCCGGGCCATGCCCGGCGAACGCAGTGGCGCTGTTCGAAACGCCCGCCTGTACACAGCTTTCGTTCCACCGCTGCGCCCGCAGCGCAGCATGGGAATTCCGCGTGGCGCCCTATAATCCGCGCTTTCCCCCTGATGAGTTCCACCCCGATGGCGCAGCAAACGATGAAGGCCCTGGTCAAGCGCGAAGCGGCCAAGGGCATCTGGATGGAAGAGGTTCCGGTGCCGACCCCGGGCCCCAACCAGGTCCTGATCAAGCTGGAAAAGACCGCGATCTGCGGCACCGACCTGCATATCTACCTGTGGGACGAATGGAGCCAGCGCACGATCAAGCCGGGCCTGACCATCGGCCATGAGTTCGTCGGCCGCATCGCAGAGATCGGCCCGGGGGTGACCGGCTACGAGATCGGCCAGCGCGTGTCGGCCGAAGGCCACATCGTCTGCGGTCACTGCCGCAACTGCCGCGGCGGTCGTCCGCACCTGTGCCCGAACACCGTCGGCATCGGCGTCAACGTCAACGGTGCGTTCGCCGAATACATGGTGATGCCGGCCAGCAACCTGTGGCCGATCCCCGACCAGATCCCCTCCGAGCTGGCCGCCTTCTTCGACCCGTACGGCAATGCCGCTCACTGCGCGCTGGAATTCAACGTCATCGGCGAAGACGTGCTGATCACCGGCGCCGGCCCGATCGGCATCATCGCGGCGGGCATCTGCAAGCACATCGGTGCACGCAACGTGGTGGTGACCGACGTCAACGACTTCCGCCTGAAGCTGGCCGCCGACATGGGCGCCACCCGCGTGGTCAACGTCGCCAACACGTCGCTGAAGGACGTGATGAAGGAACTGCACATGGAGGGCTTCGACGTGGGCCTGGAAATGAGCGGCAACCCGCGCGCGTTCAACGACATGCTGGACTGCATGTACCACGGCGGCAAGATCGCCATGCTCGGCATCATGCCCAAGGGTGCCGGCTGCGACTGGGACAAGATCATCTTCAAGGGCCTGACCGTGCAGGGCATCTACGGCCGCAAGATGTACGAGACCTGGTACAAGATGACCCAGCTGGTGCTGTCCGGCTTCCCGCTCGGCAAGGTGATGACCCACCAGCTGCCGATCGACGACTTCCAGAAGGGCTTCGACCTGATGGAAGAAGGCAAGGCCGGCAAGGTGGTCCTCAGCTGGAATTGACCCTTCGGGTCAATTCCCCCGCAGGTTTCCTTATCCCCGCGCCGTCGGCGCGCCCCCTTGAACAACAAGGGGGCTCTCCCCCAGATGGAATCAAGAACGCTGCGGAATCGAAAAAGGCGCCCATTGGGCGCCTTTTTCGTGAAGCGTGCCAGGCAAGCCAGGCACCTACCGTAACGCCTGCGGCGTTACTTGCCTACGGCCACGCTCAGCATCACCCGGCTGTGGGCCAGCTTGCCGGAGTTGTCGCGGCCGTTGCCATCGGTGCCGTAGTAACCCAGGCCGACATTGAACAGGCCGAACTGGCGGGCGACGCCGACGTTCCAGTCGGTGTAGTCCTTGGCGATACCGTCCTCGAAGGTGCTGCGGCCGACGTTGGCGTTGAGCGTGAAGTCCTTCGGCAGGCCCCAGCTGCCACCCAGGCCGAAGTACCAGCCGTCGGTGCTGCTGTTCCACACATCGTTGCTGTAGGCCACCGTCAGCTTGTAGGTGTCGTCCAGCGTGGTGGTGGTGATCAGCTCGTTGTAGTTCTGGTGGCTGGCCTTGAGGTAGGTGTAACGGTTCAACAGCACGTCGAAGTTGACGCGCTCGGTCACGTCCACGCCGTAGCCGATAAGGTAGTCGACCTCGGTATTCGGATCGCCCGGACCGAAGTCCACGCCCGAACCCCAGACACCGGCATACAGGCCAACCGGGCTGGTGTAGGTGAAGCCGGCCTGCAGGGTCGGATCCTCATCGGTCTGCGACACACCACGGAACAGGTAGTCCGAGACGGCGGTGACGTTCCAGCTGTACGGAGATTCGTTGTCCTGGGCGCTGGCGGCGAACGGCGCGAGGGTCAGGGCGGCGGCAATGGCGAGGCAGGCACGGGCGTGCTTCATGAGCGTCTCCGGTGGGGTCGGTGGCGTGGAAGGCGGGGATCTGCAGCGGGCGCAGCAACCGGAGCCAGACAGCCCCGGTTCACGAATTTTTAACCCGTTTGCTATTGCGATGCAACATGTGCCGGCCATGGCGGTGCCCCATCCGGCCCGGTCCGCAGCCGTCGATGCCCGGTAGAATCAGCGGTTTCCCCGTGCTGAGCCGTGCCCACGCCATGACCGACTCCTCCGCCCTGACCCGCCACTATGCTGAGGAACTGGACGCCATCCGCGCCCAGGGCCTGTTCAAGTCCGAGCGGATCATCACCAGCCCGCAGTCCGCCGAGATCACCCTGGAGGACGGCCGCAAGGTGCTGAACTTCTGTGCCAACAACTATCTCGGCCTGGCCGACCATCCTGACCTGATCCAGGCCGCGAAGGACGCGCTGGACAGCCACGGTTTCGGCATGGCATCGGTGCGCTTCATCTGCGGCACCCAGGACCTGCACAAGCAGTTGGAGAAACAGATCGCCGACTTCTTCGGCAAGCAGGACACCATCCTGTACGCGGCCTGCTTCGACGCCAACGGCGGCCTGTTCGAACCGCTGCTGGGCGAGAACGACGCGATCATTTCCGATGCACTGAACCATGCCTCGATCATCGACGGCGTGCGCCTGTGCAAGGCCAAGCGCTTCCGCTACGCCAACTGCGACATGGCTGACCTGGAAGCGCAGCTGCAGGCCGCCGATGCGGCCGGCTGCAAGACCAAGCTGATCACCACCGACGGCGTGTTCTCGATGGACGGCTTCATCGCGCCGCTGGACGAGATCACCGCGCTGGCGAAGAAGTACAACGCGCTGGTGCACATCGACGAATGCCATGCCACCGGCTTCCTCGGCGCGACAGGCCGCGGCTCGGCCGAGGTCAAGGGCGTGCTGGAGAAGATCGACATCATCACCGGCACCCTGGGCAAGGCCATGGGCGGCGCACTGGGTGGCTTCACCTGCGCCAGCGCCGAAGTGATCGAGCTGCTGCGCCAGCGCTCGCGCCCGTACCTGTTCTCCAACTCGCTGCCGCCGCACGTGGTCGCCGCCGGCATCAAGGCGTTCGAGATGCTGGCCGCGGCCGATGACCTGCGCAGCACCCTGGCCGCCAACACCACCTACTTCCGCGAGAAGATGACCGCTGCCGGCTTTGACGTGAAGCCCGGCGTGCATCCGATCAGCCCGGTGATGCTGTACGACGCACCGCTGGCGCAGAAATTCGCCGAGCGGCTGCTGGAAGAAGGCATCTATGCGATCGGCTTCTTCTTCCCGGTGGTGCCCAAGGGCCAGGCCCGCATCCGCACCCAGATCAGCGCCGCGCACAGCCGCGAGCACCTGGACCGCGCGATCGATGCATTCACCCGCATCGGTGTCGAGCTGGGCGTGATCAAGGGCTGATCACCCACGGATAACGCCGGGCCATGCCCGGCGGTTTCCCGATAGCCGCGCCATGCGCTCGCCGGGCACGGCCCGGCGCTACCCATCAGGACGTGCCGACCAAGGTCGGCACCTGCCAGGCCTTATTTCTTCTTTTTCTTCTTGTCCTTGGGCTCGTCCTTGCTGGCGACCACCACCGGCTTGGCCACAGCGTCCTGCCCGTTGCCCTTGGCAACGCGGATGCCATTGGCTTTCATCCAGGCATCGAACTGGTCGGCGGTCATCTTCTGGTCGCCGTTGCTCATCATGAAGCGATAGCTGCCGCGGCCATCCAGCTCCGGGGTCTTTACTTCAACCACCGGGGTTTCGGCCGGGCGATCGGCCTTGGCCGCCTTCTTGTGGCCGCCGCAGGCCGTCAACAGCACGATCGGCAACAACAGGCTGGCGCAGCGCAGGGTTTGCTTGAGGGTCGGGTGATACATGGCAGGCTCCGTTCTGGACATTCGACAACCAGGCGCCCCCTACGCCTGGAACGGTGGCCGGCAAGCGCCGGCCGTGGGCATCACTCAGCCCGGTGCAGCGGCCCCCAGCCGCTGCTGGTCGCTGACCTCCAGCGCCCGCCACTGGCCCTTGCCGAGATCGCCGAGCGTGAGCTCTCCGATCGCAACGCGGACCAGGCGCAGCACCTGCAGGTCGAAGGCCGCCAGCAGGCGACGGATATGGCGGTTGCGGCCCTCGTCGAGGACCACCTCCAGCCAGGCGGTCTTGTCGCCGCTGCGCAGCACGCGCACGGCCAGGGCAAGCAGGAACTCGCCCTCGTCTTCGACACCGGCGCGCAGCGCGGCCAGGGTGTCCTCGTCGGGCAGGCGATCCACCTGCACGTGGTAGGTCTTGTGCGGGCCGGTCTGCGGATCAGTCAGGCGCGCAGCCCACTGCGGATCATTGCTGAACAGCAACAGGCCTTCACTGGCCTTGTCCAGGCGACCGACCGGCGCGATCCACGGCAGGCCGGCACCATCGAAGCAGCGGTACACGGTGTCGCGGCCACGCTCATCCTGCACGGTGGTGACCACCCCGCGCGGTTTGTTGAGCATCAGGTACAGACGTTGCGGTGCGCCCATCGGCTGGCCGTCGACCTCGATCGGTGGCGCCGGGCTGGCAATCGGGAATTCCGGATCACGGACGATGCGCCCGGCGACACGAACGCGGCCATCGGCGATCCAGCGCGCGGCCTCGCTGCGCGAGCACACACCCGCCTTGGACAGCACGCGCGCCAGGCCATGGCGCACGCCAGCGGAAACCGCAGCGGGATTCGCACGCCCACGCGCCGCGTGGGAGCGGGCAGCGGGGGCGGCAGGTGGGCGGCGCGTGCGCAAGCCTCTGCTCCCCGCCGCGCTTACTTCTTGTCGACCGGCTTGGTCTCAGCCGGCACTTCGGCTGCGGCCGGGGTGGCTGCCGGAACCGGACGCGCCTTGACCACGCGTACGCCGCGCGCCTTCATCCAGGCGTCGAACTCTTCGGCGGTCATGCGCTTGCCGTTCTGGCTCATGTCGAAGCGCCACGGCGTGTTGTCGAACTCGGTCTGCGGCTTGTACGCGGCCGGATCATTCGGCTTCACCGCCGGCGCGCTCGGAATCGCCTTGGCGATGTTCTGGCAGCCATCGATGCGCAAGCGCTGCAGCACCTGGTCCAGCGACTGCGACGGATCGTAGCTGCTGCCCAGCACGCCGCTGGACATGCCCAGCTGGCTGCTGCGGATGTACAGCTCGTCGGCCACCGGGGCGACGGCCGTGGCCGGCAACGGCAGCGGCGAGGCGCTGGTGTTGACCGAGCAATCGACCGCAGCGTGAGCAGCAGGAACCAGGGCCAGCGCCAGAACGGCAGCCGATGCAGAGCGCAGCATGAGGGCATCCACGAAAGGAAGTGACGCGGCGAGTTTAGCAATGCCGCGTCATCTTTCAAGCGCCACTTTCAATGAATACGCCAACTCATTGGTTTCATAAGCAAATTGCCGACGAACGGTCACCATTCCAGCGCTGATTCATCATTGCGGACCGCACAAACAACAAGACCCGGCCGAAGCCGGGTCCTGCTGTGTCTTACTGGCAGAGCGTCAGAACTTAGTTCTGGACGTTCAGCTCGGTACGACGGTTCTTGGCGCGACCTTCCGGATTGTCCGAACCATCCGGGTTGGTGTTCGGCGCAATCGGACGGCTCTCGCCGTAGCCGATCGGACCGGCCAGACGGCCAGCGTCGACGCCGTTCTTGGTCAGGTAGTTGTACACCGCGGTAGCACGACGCTCCGACAGCTTCTGGTTGTAAGCGTCGGTACCCTTCGAGTCGGTGTGACCGGCAACTTCAACGCGCAGATCCGGGTAACGCTTCAGGATCTCGGTGGCTTCGCTCAGGATGGCCACAGCGTCCGGACGCAGGTTCGACTTGTCGAAGTCGAAGTTCACGCCCTTCAGGTCGATCGAGACCGGCACCGGGCAACCGTCCGGACCGATGGTCTGACCCGGCTGCGAGTTCGGGCACTTGTCGTCGCAGTTGTTGACGCCGTCACCGTCGTCATCCAGGTCGGCGCAGCTCGGGGCAACCGGAGCCGGAGCCGGAGCAGCAGCCACCGGGGCCGGGCCCAGCGGGATCACGACGCCGACCGAAGCCAGCACGTCGCCGAACCAGCTTTCGTCGCGCGCGGCGATGCTCTGGTCGTCGAAGTCAGCGCGGTACGCCACTTCGGCGCGGACAGCAACGCGCTTGTCGAAGGTGGTCTGCAGGCCGACGCCGAGCTTGGCAGCCAGGTTGCCGTCCTTGCGGTCAGCCAGGCCACCGGCGATCGGGTTGTACTCTTCTTCCGACTTCTGGTAGCCCAGGCCGCCCACGATGTAGGGGTTCCAGCCGCGGCCTTCCTTGATGAAGTGGCGACGCAGATCGAACGACACGCCGTACTGCGACCAGTTCTTGTCCTGGTTGGCGTCGAAGTTCGGGTTCTGGTAGTTCAGCTCACCATCCAGCGACCAGTTCGGGCTGATGAACTTGCCCAGACCCAGGGTCACGAACGGAGCGTCGTTGGTCAGGCGGTCGTTGTCCTGGAAGTTGAAGCCGGCCGAACCGGTCAGGTACCAGCGGTCATCGAACTCCTGCGCCGACGCAGCCTGGGCGAAAGCCAGACCGCCCAGCAGCGCGGCAGTAAGGATCTTCTTGTTCATTGAGTACAGCTCCTATTTCGGGGGTATGAAACCGGTAGAGGCATGGGCCAGCACTACTGCGTCGATGTTCAGACAGCCGATTCAGCACGCCACCGCCGCGAACATTATGCTCAGGCGGGTGAAGGTCATGTTAACAGTCCCGTAACATGTGAAGCGCCGCGCACGACCGGCCACCGGTCCGACGTTGAAACCCTATACAGGATGATGAAAATCCGCAAGACCCACGCACCACAAGGGTTTGGAAGGGTTTAACGGCCAGATGCGTCAGATTTGGCGCGGGTTATCCCAAAGCGGTTCAGCGCGCGCCCATCGAGGTGAGGAACCTTATGATGCAGACAGGAACCGAGCTGGAGCTGCAATGAAAGCCGTCGCCCTGTGCCGTGACTCCGCCCCTGCCCTGCGCGATCTGGTGCTGCCACCGCCGCAGCCGCCGCGTGGCCGTGACCTGCTGATCCGTGTCGAAGCACTTTCCGTCAATCCTGTCGACGGGAAGCTGCGTGCAGCCACGCCGGCCGCGTCGCTGGATACCCCGCGCATTCTCGGCTGGGACGCGGCAGGGGTGGTCGAAGCGATGGGCGAGGAGGCCAGCCTGTTCGCCTCCGGTGACGAGGTGTACTACGCAGGAGATGTCACCCGCCCTGGCTGCAATGCGCAGTATCAGCTGGTGGATGAGCGGCTGGTGGCACGCAAACCGACCACCCTCGATTTCGCCGAAGCGGCCGCACTGCCGCTGACCACCCTTACTGCCTGGGAACTGCTGTTCCAGCGCATGCCCCTGCAGCTTGATGATCGCCGCCACGCCGGCCAGCGCCTGCTGGTGATCGGTGGCGCCGGCGGCGTCGGCTCGATGGCGATCCAGCTGGCCCACCACGCGGGGTTTGAGGTCATTGCCACCGCCTCGCGTGAAGCCTCGATCGACTGGTGCCGGCGGATGGGCGCCCAGCATGTCATCGACCATCGCCAGCCCCTGTTGCCGCAGCTGCAGGCGCTTGGCGTCGACGAAGTGCAGGTGGCACTCAACCTGGCCGACACCGATCACTACTGGGACGAACTGGGCCAGCTGCTGGCACCACAGGGACATGTAGGCCTGATCGTGGAACCCCGCGGCCCGCTGCGCATCGGCGATCCCTACAAGGCCAAGTGCATCGGCATCCATTGGGAATTCATGTTCGCCCGCGCGCGCTTTGCCACCGCCGACCGCATCGAACAGCACCGCATCCTCAACCGCGCCGCCAGCATGATCGACGCGGGCCAGTTGCGCGGCACGCTGAGCGAAGTGCTGGGCCCGATCAATGCGGCCAACCTGGACGTCGCTCATCAACGTCTGGCCGGCGGCCGCACCATCGGCAAGCTGGCGCTGGCCGGCTGGGACGACTGATTCACCACCCACAGCTGTCACAGTGGATTGGCCGGCATCTGTATCTATTGAATGACCTGTTTCGGGGATAGGGTGGAAACAGATTTCCCTCCCCCCCGAGCCTGTCATGCCCACCGCCCTGCCCCTGCGCCTGCTGCAACTGATCATCGGCCTGTTCCTCTACGGCTTCGGCGCCTCGCTGATGATCCGCGCCGCCATCGGTGTCGCGCCGTGGGACGTGCTTTCGCAGGGCATTGCTGCACAGACCCCGTTGTCGTTCGGCCTGGCCACCAACGTGATCGGCGCGCTGGTGCTGCTGCTGTGGTGGCCGCTGCGGCAGAAGCCAGGTGTCGGTACCGTGCTCAACGTGATGCTGATCGGCCCTTCGGCCCAGTTCGGACTGTGGCTGCTGCCCCCGGCGGTCGGCCTCGGCTGGCAGGTGGCGATGTTCTGCGCCGGCATGCTGCTGGTGGCGCTGGCCACCGGCCTGTACATCGGCGCCAAGCTCGGCCCTGGCCCGCGCGATGGCCTGATGACCGGACTGCACGCGCGCACCGGCTGGCCGATCTGGAAGGTGCGCAGCCTGATTGAAGGCAGCGTGCTGCTGCTGGGTTGGTGGCTGGGCGGCAATGTCGGCGTCGGCACGCTCGCCTTCGCGTTGCTGATCGGACCGTTGTGCGGGGTCACGCTTGGCTGGTTCGGGATCGGCCGCACACCGGTAGTGCCGGCCGCTGGCCGGCAACCGCAATCGCCCTGAGCTGACCGGTAGGCCGGGCATGGCCCGGCGCCACCGAGCGAGGCAGCCCTTGCCCCGGGACCCGTTTCGCGGCACCCTTCGCGCTTCCGTACGCAAGCGTATCGACATGTCGCCAGCCAACGAAAGCGCCTACCCCCACCTGTTCGCCCCGCTGGACCTGGGCTTCACCCAGCTGCGCAACCGGGTGCTGATGGGCTCGATGCACACCGGCCTGGAGGACCGCGCACGCGACTTCCCGCGCCTGGCCGCCTACTTCGCAGAGCGCGCCGAAGGTGGCGTCGGCCTGATCGTCACCGGTGGTTTCGCGCCGAACGTGGTCGGCTGGCTCAAGCCGTTCGGCGGCAAGCTGTCCTGGCCTTGGGAAGTGCGCCCGCATCGGCAGCTGACCGCCGCCGCGCACCAGCACGGCGCGAAGATCTGCCTGCAGCTGCTGCATGCCGGGCGCTACGCCTATCACCCGCTGTCGGTAGCGCCGTCGAAGCTGAAGGCGCCGATCAATCCGTTCACCCCGCGCGCCTTGTCGGCCAGCGGCGTCGAGCGGCACATCGCCGACTATGCACGCAGCGCGAAGCTGGCCCGCGAAGCCGGCTACGACGGCGTGGAAGTGATGGGCTCGGAGGGTTACCTCATCAACGAGTTCATCGCCCCGCGCACCAACAAGCGCAAGGATCGCTGGGGCGGTGATGCCGCACAACGCATGCGCTTCGCGGTGGAGATCGTGCGCCGCATCCGCGAAGCCTGCGGCCCGGATTTCATCATCATCTACCGCCTGTCGCTGGTCGACCTGGTCGAAGACGGCAGCAACTGGGAAGAGATCGTGCAGCAGGCCCAGGCCATCGAGGCCGCCGGCGCCACGATAATCAACTCAGGCATCGGCTGGCACGAAGCGCGCATTCCGACCATTGCCACCTCGGTACCGCGTGGCGCATTCGCCGCGGTCACCGCCAAGCTCAAGCCGCACGTGTCGTTGCCGCTGGTGGCGACCAACCGCATCAACATGCCCGAGGTCGCCGAACGCATCCTCGCCGATGGCGGTGCCGACATGGTGTCGCTGGCACGCCCGCTGCTGGCCGACCCGCAGTGGCCGAACAAGGCCCGCGCCGGCCGCGCCGAGGCCATCAACACCTGCATCGCCTGCAACCAGGCCTGCCTGGACCACGTGTTCGAAAACAAGCTGGCCAGTTGCCTGGTCAACCCGCGTGCCGCCCACGAGACCGAGCTGGTCTACACCCCGACCACCGCACCGAAGCGGGTGGCCGTGGTCGGCGCAGGCCCGGCCGGCCTGGCCTGCGCTACGGTCGCTGCCGAACGCGGCCACCAGGTCACCCTGTTCGACGCCAGCGAGGAGATTGGTGGCCAGTTCAACGTGGCCAAGCGCATTCCCGGCAAGGAAGAGTTCCACGAGACCCTGCGATACTTCCGCCACAAGCTGGGCGAGACCGGCGTGCAGCTGCGCCTGGGCACCCGTGCCGACGCGGCCAGCCTGGCCGGCTTCGACGAGGTCGTACTGGCCACCGGCATCCTGCCGCGCAAGGTCGACTTCCCCGGTGCCGACCACGCCAAGGTGGTCAACTACCTGGACGTGCTGCTGGGCCGGGTCGAGGTGGGTGCCAGCGCCGCCATCATCGGCGCCGGTGGCATCGGCTTCGATGTCGGCGAGTTCCTTGCCCATGACGGCCCCTCGCCATCGCTGGACCCGCAACGCTGGATGGCCGAATGGGGCGTGGATGCCACCTTCGAGGCCCGCGGTGCACTGGCCCGCCCGGCCGTGGAGGCGTCGCCGCGCAGGCTGTGGCTGCTGCAGCGCAGTGCCGGCAAGCCCGGTGCACGCCTGGGCAAGACCACCGGCTGGATCCACCGCGCCACGCTGAAGGCCAAGGGCGTGCGCATGCTGGGTGGTGTCGAGTACCTGGGCGTGGACGATGCGGGCCTGCGCATCCGCGTGGACGGCAGCGAACAGCTGCTACCGGTCGACCACGTGGTGATCTGTGCCGGCCAGGAACCGCAGCGCGCGCTGCAGGCCGAACTGCAGGCTGCAGGCATCGCCCCACACCTGATCGGTGGTGCAGACGTGGCCGCCGAACTCGATGCAAAACGTGCGATCGATCAGGGCAGCCGGCTCGCCGCCGCGCTCTGATGAGCACCTGAATGGGGGCCGGAATGTGATTTCCGTCACCGGTCCCCAAGCTGAATGTCAAGCCGGACGATTCAGGATGCGTTCGGCAATGCCCCCCTACCTTGCGCCGACTTTCTGCTCACCAGCCAGTTTCCGGTGAGCCGGTGCGGACCCCGCCGATCGATCCACGATCGTGTTCTTGGGGCCGCCCACGGGGCAGCCCCGATGGCCGCCTCCCCATGACGCCAAGTCGTACCCCGCCTCCAGCAGCCTGCGCTGCCGGAACCGCCAGGTGCGTCCCACACGGAGCAAGGAGTTATATGAAACTGGCCTGGATTCTCTGGCTGTCGCAGTTGCTGCCGCAGCCGGCCGCTGATTCATTGTGTTTGAGCACCACCGTTTACCTGGAAGCCCGCGACCAGACCCTGCGTGGCCAGCAGGCCGTGGCCGAGGTCGCCCTGCGTCGCCTCGACAGTGGCCTGTGGGGCGACTCGATGTGCCAGGTGGTGACCGCGCGCAAGCAGTTCGCCCCCACCATCGTCTCCCCCGGCACCCAGCTGGGCAACGATGCGGCGTGGAGTGAGGCGATGGACGTGGCCTTCGACGCCGAGCGCAACTGGGCGCTGCCAGCCGGCGAGCGCCGCGAGATCGTGCCTGGCGCCAGCCACTTCGCTGCGCTGGCCATCGCCAGCCCGAACTGGCGCAACGCCTACCAGGTGGCCACCATCGGCGATCACACCTTCTACAAAGTGCAGAACCTCAAGCCCCGGCAGTCGTAACGATCCGTTGCCGGTGGCAGCGTTGCCGCGTGCGGCTGGGCTCTGGGATAGTGGTGGTTTCCCGCCACACCCCGCCTGGAGTTCCCATGAAGCTGTACAGCAAGCCCGGTGCCTGTTCCACCGCCGACCACATCGCCCTGCAGTGGACCGGCCAGCCGTTCGAGGTTGAACTGCTGAACAAGGACACCCTGAAGGGTCCGGAATTCCTCAAGATCAATCCGGCCGGCGCGGTACCGGCGATCGTCGATGGCGACTTCGTGCTGGTGCAGAACGCGGCGATCATGGGCTACATCGCCGACAGCTACCCGCAGGCCGGTCTCGGCGGCGATGGCAGCCCGCGCCAGCGCGCTGAAGCCACCCGCTGGCTGGCCTTCGTCAACTCCGACGTGCACCCGGCGTTCTCGCCACTGTTCGCGCCGGGCAAGTTCATCGCCGATGAAGGCCAGTACGACGCGATCCGCGCCGCCGCGCACAAGCGCCTGCGCGCCCTGTTCGAGACCGCCGACAGGCAGCTGGCCGACAAGCCTTGGCTGGCCGGCTTCCGCAGCTTCGCCGATCCCTACTTCTACATCACCCTGCGCTGGGCGGCCGGCACCAAGGTCGACCTGTCGGGCCTGGACAACCTGGCCGCCTACAAGGTGCGCATGGACGCCGATCCGGGCGTGCAGGCGGTGCTGAAGGCCGAAGGGCTGGCCTGATGGAACCGGGGTCGGATACGTCTGCGCAGCAGGCGGCTCCGACCCCATCGGTGCCATCGGCGCGGTCAGCCGATTTCGCGGATCACTTCGCCCTTCGCATCGCGCAGGAACGTCGGCACCACTTCAACCTGCAACGTACTCGACACCGGGTAGGTCCCGCGTTGCGGCCGCACGCCATGCCAGGCCTGCAACGCCGCCTCATCCAGTATCCAGCGCACGTTGTCGTCCTCGACCGCGACCGCGCCATCGGTGGCCGGCATGAACTCCCATTGCCGTTCGCGGCTGACCAGCGTCAGTGCCTTGCCGTGGCGCAGGCGCAGTGGCAGCAGCTCACCCACACTGCCGACCTGCCCGGCCCCCAGCACCAGCGTGGTGATACCCGCCGTCTGCCGCCAGTCCAGCGTCTCGATGAACAACATGCCGGTACTGGATCCCTCACGCTCGCTGCCGGCCTCCACCCGCGCGGCCAGCGCCGGATCGTCCAGCAGATTGCCGCGATGCAGATCGGTGATCCACAGCGGCATCGCTTCCTCAAGCACCTGCAGGACACCGCGCGTGGACCAGCGCTTGATCGCGTCCATTTCCTCGTCGGTCAGCCCCACCACCTGAAGGAACTGCAAATGTCCATTGGCGGTGTCGCGCGGTGGCAGCTGCGGATCGGCAACGAATGCCAGATGGCAGAGACGGGTGTCGGTCTCCAGCGCGATCGGGCCATTGGCGTTGAGGTGGTGGCCATCCTCGAACACATTGCCGCTGCTGAATACATAGCGCGCCAGATTCTGCAGCAGGTTCATCGGCCACGCAGGCGGCGTGCTGCCTGCATCCTCCCCCTTGTCCGCAGCCAGGCGGAACGTCAGCTCGAAACCATAGCCACTGGTGGCCGCATCACTGCTCTCTTTTGCATACAGCTCTGACAGACCGTAGGTGACGTAGTGCCAATGCGGAACCGGTGATTCCGCCCAGTACACGCTGATGCCGTCGAGCGGATCCTGGCCACCCAGCGTGTACGGCAGCGCGGTACCGAAGTGACGCGGCTCCTGGCCGGCGTACAGCGGTGCCAGCGCGGCATTGATCGCATCCCAACCGGGGGTATCGGTGTCGTCCTGCATGCGGGGCTCCTGGGCGGAAAAAGAGCGGACCACTTTACCCCGCGCGTCAGCCGGGCACGACCTCGGCAGTGACCGGTGCCATCGAGATCTGGATCTCCTGCCACCAGCGCTGGGCCAGCGCCGGGCTGCGTGCCTTGCCGATCGCGGCGATCATTTCCGGGCACAGTTTTTCCAGGGCGACCGCGTCGGTACAGCGCTCGATCTTCAACTGCATGAAGTAGCCTTTCAGGCCCAGATGGCGGCGCACGGCATCGCTCATCGCGTCGTACAACTGCTGGTACAGCGCCGGATCCTGCTCGCGGCCGCTGCACAGCCCGCGCTGCGGCACAGGTTCGGCCCTGCCGCCGACCACTTCGATCAGGCCCAGTGCCGCCAGCTGCTGCAGCGCATCCGGCGGCGCGCGCAGTCCTTCGAACAAGCCGCGCAGTTCGCTTTCATCACGCTGGCCGTCAACCATCAACAGGATCGAACGCAGCGCCGCCGGCAGGCGCCGGGCACGATCTTCGATTTCCTGGCGGCCAGCGGCCGTCTTGGCATGCAGCAGTGCCATAGCTCCCCCTTCCCACGATGCGATACGCATGCACGCCCTTGCGGGCACGCCCCCCTGTTCGCCATCCCCGGGTGGCACGCGCGTTCCCCGGCGCGTGCCGCGTGTTGCAGGTCGATGACAGGCGGAGCTTAGCGCATGTCCTGGCAGGCCTGGGTAGCGCCAGGCCATCCCTGGCGGCTTTTCCGCGCTTTGCGCTCGCCGGGCATGGCCCGGCGCTACCACCCCGATCAGCGTCCCAGCGCGCGGCGGATCTCTTCCAGCGCGCCCGGGTCGTCCAGCGTCGACAGGTCGCCCGGGTCGCGCTGCTCGGCCAATGCCTGCAGCGAGCGACGCAGCAGCTTGCCCGAACGGGTCTTGGGCAGCGCGTTGACCACATGGATGTGCGCCGGTCGCGCCACCGCACCCAGCGAGGTGGTCACCGTAGCCATCATCTCGGCCACCACTGCGGCCGGGTCTTCGCCATCGAGCCCCTGCTTGAGGGTGACGAACACCAGCGGCACCTGCCCCTTCAATTCGTCCTTCACCCCGATCACCGCTGCCTCGGCCACGCGCGGGTGACTGGAGATGGCCTCTTCGATCTCACGCGTGCCCAGACGGTGCCCGGCCACGTTGATCACATCGTCGGTGCGGCCGAGGATGAAGGTATAGCCATCGTCATCGCGGATGGCCCAGTCCAGCGAGCTGTACAGCAGTTCCTTGAAGTGGCTGAAGTAGCTCTGCAGGAAGCGGCTGTCGTCATTCCAGACCGTGCTCATGCAGCCCGGCGGCAACGGCGGCGTCATCACCAGCACACCCTTCTGCCCGGCAGCCACCTCTTCACCGGTGTTCTCGTCGATCACCTTCATCCGGTAGCCGAGATTGGGGAACCCGGGCGAGCCGAACCGCACCGGCTTCATGTCCAGCCCAGGCAGCAGGGTCAATGCCGGCCAACCGGTTTCGGTCTGCCAGTAGTTGTCGATGATCGGCTTGCCCAGCGCGTCGCTGATCCAGTGTGCGGTCGGTTCATCCAGCGGCTCGCCGGCCAGGAACAGATACTTCAGCGCATCCAGGTCGTGGCGGTGGATGAAGTCGGCATCGTGCTTCTTCAGCACGCGGATCGCCGTCGGCGAAGAGAACATCGTGCGCACGTTGTACTGCTCGCACAGCGCCCACCAGATGCCCGGATCGGGGTTGGTCGGCAGCCCTTCGTACAGCAGCGAGGTGCAGCCGCCGATCAGCGGGCCATACACGTTGTAGGAATGGCCCACGGCCCAGCCGACATCGGAGGTGGAGAACATCACCTGTCCCGGCTTGCAGTCGAACACGGTCTGCATCGACTGCGCCATCGCCACCGCATAGCCACCGACATCGCGCTGCACGCCCTTCGGCTTGCCGGTGGTGCCGGAGGTATACAGCAGGTAGCTGGGCTCGCTCGATTCCAGCCATTGCACCGGCACATCGGTCTGCCCGATCTGCGCACGCAGGGTGGCGTACTCGACGTCGCGCCCTTCGATGCGTGGCTCGGCCGGGTCCAGCCCGCGCGAAACGATCAGCACGTGCGGCGGCGGACTGCTGGCTTCGGCGCAGGCGGCATCGACCATCGCCTTGTACGGAATGAGCTTGCCGCCACGCATGCCGGCATCGGCAGCGATCAGCAGCTTCGGCTTGGCATCGTCGATGCGCAGCGCGAGGTTGTGCGCAGCGAAGCCACCGAACACCACCGAGTGCACCGCACCGATACGTGCACAGGCAAGCATGGCGAACACGGCCTCGGCCATGTTCGGCATGTAGATCACCACGCGGTCGCCGTGGCCGACGCCAAGGTGCTTCAGCACGGCGGCGAAGTCGTTCACTTCGCGATACAGCTGGCGATAGGTGATTTCGCGGGTGCTGTTGGTTTCGGTGGAGATGGCGACCAGGGCGAGCTGGTCCGGGCGGTCGGCCAGATGCCGGTCGACGGCGTTGTAGCAGAGGTTGGTTTCACCACCGACGAACCAGCGCCGGAACGGCGGGTTGCTGTAGTCGAGCACCTGTTGCGGCGGCGTGTGCCAATGGATGCGCTTGGCTTCCTCGCCCCAGAATGCCTCCGGCTCGTCGATCGAACGGCGGTAGGTTTCCTCGTAGTTCATGACGCAGCCCTCCCAGACAAAGTCATGGCTTCGAGCATAGTCCGGCGCTGGCGCGTGGGCCGCCCTACCTTGGTAGGGGGTGTGTTGCCGGCAGGGCTGCGCCCTGCACCCGCAGAAGCAACGGCAACGGCAATGACAACTGCAACAGCCGAAGCAACAGCAATGGCAGATTCCGGGTTTGGCGGGGAGGGGGCAGATGGCGGGGGACGCTGCAAGTACGTCCCTGTAAGCTCGGTCGCGCCATCCATGGCGCTCACGCCCCCGCCATCTGCCCCCTCCCCGCCTCCGACAATTTCCCGCTGCTGTTGGTGGGTGTCGACCTTGGTCGACACGTAGATCCACGCCATGCGTGGATGCTCTTCGTTCAATTGTCGAAATATTCGATTCCGATGGATTTGATCCATCGCAAAGCGTGGATAGACCATCCGTCACCGAAGATCTGTCGAAGGCGGGGTGGGTCCGGTTGCGGGGGTGTCCGCGGCATGGATGCCGCGGCCAAGCCCCCAGGGATGGGTTTACGGCGTCCCCCG
>NZ_JARXWD010000016.1:0-97398 GCF_029892765.1 Stenotrophomonas sp. 1278 | reverse complement strand
CGCGGGGGTGTCCGCCGCATGGATGCGGCGGACAAGCCTCCAGGGACGGATTCACGGCGTCCCCCGCGAACCCAACCCGCCCGACCCAGCGCGGCTGTTGCTTCATGCAGTTCGCGACCAAGCCCCCGCCACGAGGGGCTCAGCCGTTGGCTGGAATCACAGTTCCGAGCGAATGCGCTCGCGCAGCGCCTGCAGATCCTTGGCAAACGCATCGATACCGGTCGCCAGCTTCTCGGTCGCCATCGGATCGGCCGCCAGGTCGGCTGCGAACTTCGCCGCGTCGATCGGCGTCACCTGCACCGCTTCAGCGGCACCGGCCACCAGCTTGCGCGGCAGCGCGCCGTGGTCGGCGTCGAGCTTCTCCAGCAGGTCCGGCGAAATGGTCAGGCGGTCGCAGCCGGCCAGCGCTTCGATCTGCGCGGTCGAGCGGAACGAGGCGCCCATCACCACGGTCGGCGAACCGCGGCGCTTGAATTCGGCATACACCCCACGCACGAACACCACGCCCGGGTCCTCGTCGATGTTCGCCGGGGTCTGGCCGTTGGCCACGTACCAGTCCAGGATGCGGCCGACGAACGGCGAGATCAGGAACGCACCGGCTTCGCTGCAGGCCAGCGCCTGGGTGGGGTTGAAGATCAGGGTCAGGTTGCAGTCGATGCCTTCGGCCTGCAGCACGCGCGCGGCTTCCACGCCTTCCCAGGTCGCAGCGATCTTGATCAGGATCTTCTCGCGCGGCACGCCGGCATCGGCATACATCTGGATGAATTGACGGGCCTTGGCCACGGTCGCGGCGGTGTCGTGGGCCTGGTCGGCATCCACTTCGGTGGAGACGCGGCCCGGCACCAGCGTGCTCAGCAGCGCACCGACGCCGATGGTCAGGCGGTCGGCCACGGCGTGCACCACGGCCTCGCGGTCGCCGCCCTGCTGGCGGCCCCAGGCCAGTTCGCGTTCGATCAGTTCCGCATAGACCGGCAGGTCCAGCGCCTTCTTCACCAGGGTCGGATTGGTGGTGCAGTCCACCGGCTGCAGGCGCTTGATCGCCTCGTAGTCACCGGTATCGGCAACGACCACGGACAGTTCGCGCAGCTGGGACAGTTTGGACGGGGTACTCATTACGGCTCCTGGTGCGGGGATTGCAGGGAAACTGATCGCGCGCGGTTCGCAGCGCAGGTCAGGGACGGTCGTTGTGGACCGCGCTCACGCGCAGCCGCAGCTTGCGGCCGCCCGGGGCGGTCCAGTCGATGCTCTGGCCAACGGCCAGGCCAAGCAGGGCGCTGCCGACGGGCGCCAGCACGGACACCTTGCCTTCATCGACATTGGCTTCGCGGGGGAAGACCAGGGTCAGGACATGCTTCTCGCCCGACACTTCATCTTCGCACTCCACGCGCGAATGCATCATGACGATGCCTTCGGGAATCTGGTCTGGCGGCAACACGGTTGCGCGGTTGAGCTCGTCGGCAAGCGTGCGCGCGGCCGGCGTCTGGCTGTGTGCCGGGGATTCGAGCATGGCGTCCAGGCGGTCCATGTCAAGGGTGGAAACAGTGATCGACGGCGGAAGGCCGCTGGCGGTGTTCATGGTGACGCTCCTTGGTTGAAAGCCATGCAAAAGGCGGCACCTGCTGGCGCCGCCTGACTGTATTGTGGGGACAAATGCGGCTGGAATCGACTCCCGCCGGTTTCGATGCCCGGCTGCGGTGTCTCAGCCGTTCAGCACCGGCGTGGGCGGGGTGGCAGCATCGCCGCTTGGCGGGGCCAGCGCCTCCAGCGTGAACAGCGCATCGGGCAGGCGCTTGAACTGCTCGGCCAGCTCCATCAGGAACTCGTTCATTGCCGAGCTGCGCCGCCAGATCATGGCAATGCGACGGCTGGGACGGCCCTCGCCGACGAAGTCGAGCAGGCGGATGTTGTTCGAGCGCGGCACCGGCGGCTGTACCGACAGGCTGGGCAGCAGGGTGATGCCCACGTCGGCGGCGACCATCTGTCGCAGCGTTTCCAGGCTGGTAGCGCGGAATTCGGATTTTTCGTTGGCGCCGAACAGGCGACAGACTTCCAGCGCCTGGTCACGCAGGCAGTGGCCGTCTTCCAGCAGCAGCAGCTTCTGCGTGGCCAGTTCCTGTACGTCCAGATGCTCGCGGGTGGCCAGCGGGTGGCGGCCGGATACGGCCAGCAGGAACGGTTCCTCGAACAGGAATTCGGCGTGCAGCTGGTCGTCGATCACCGGCAGTGCCAACAGCGCGGCGTCGAGCCTGCCTTCGCGCAGGCGCTCCAGCAGTACATCGCTCTTTTCCTCCACCAGCAGCAGTTCCAGCTCGGGGAAGCGCGTGCGGATGCGCGGAATCACGTGCGGCAACAGGTAGGGGCCCAGGGTGGGGAAGATCCCCAGGCGCACCGTGCCCGCTTCGGGATCGCGGCTGCGTCGCGCCGCTTCCTTCAGCTGCTCCACTTCGGCCACGATCACCCGTGCCCGCGCGGCCGCTTCGTGGCCGGCGGGGGTCAACATCACCTTGCGCGGTGCGCGTTCCACCAGCGGCAGGCCCAGTTCCTCTTCCAGCTTGCGGATCTGGGTCGACAGCGTGGGCTGGCTGACGAAGCAGGAGGCGGCGGCCCGGCCGAAGTGCTTGTGATCGGCCAGGGCCACCAGGTATTTCAGGTCACGCAGGTTCATCCTCAGACCTCTCGGGGTACTGCACCGGCAGGGCGTACCCAGCCGGTTGATGGTGCTCCCGATGGCCTGGGAACGTTGGATCAGGCCGCTTCGGCCACCGCACCGCTGCTCTTGGGAACCGAGGAGCGGATCAGGTGATCGAAAGCGCTCAGTGCGGCGGTCGAACCGGCGCCCATCGCAATGATGATCTGCTTGTAGGGTACCGTCGTGCAATCGCCCGCGGCGAACACACCCGGCAGATTGGTCTGCCCGCGGTCATCGATGACGATCTCGCCACGCGGCGAAAGGGCTACGGTGTCCTTCAGCCATTCGGTGTTCGGCAGCAGGCCGATCTGCACGAAGATGCCTTCCAGTTCGACGCGATGGGAGTCGCCGCCGACACGGTCCTTGTAGACCAGGCCGGTGACGCGGCTGCCGTCGCCCAGCACTTCGGTGGTCTGCGCGCTGGTCAGCACGGTGACATTGGCCAGGCTGCGCAGCTTCTTCTGCAGCACTTCGTCGGCACGCAGGCTGGAATCGAACTCCAGCAGGGTCACATGCGACACGATGCCGGCCAGGTCGATGGCCGCTTCAACGCCGGAATTGCCGCCACCGATCACCGCCACGCGCTTGCCCTTGAACAGCGGGCCGTCGCAGTGCGGGCAGTACGCCACGCCCTTGTTGCGGTACTGGTCTTCGCCGGGCACGTTCATCTGCCGCCAGCGCGCGCCGGTGGACAGGATCACCGAGCGCGACTTCAACACCGCGCCGTTTTCCAGCTGCACCTGCACCAGGCCGTCTTCGCCGGCGGGCACCAGCGCACTGGCGCGCTGCAGGTCCATGATGTCGACTTCATACTCGCGCACATGCTGTTCCAGCGCCGTGGCCAGCTTTGGGCCTTCGGTCTCCTTCACCGAAATGAAGTTCTCGATCGCCATGGTGTCCAGCACCTGGCCACCGAAACGCTCGGCGGCGATGCCGGTACGGATGCCCTTGCGCGCGGCATAGATCGCCGCAGCAGCGCCGGCCGGGCCACCACCGACCACCAGCACGTCGAAGGCGTCCTTGGCGGCGATCTTCTCGGCATCGCGCTTGCTGGCGTTGGTGTCCAGCTTGGCCACGATCTGCTCCAGGGTCATGCGGCCCTGGTCGAACACCGCGCCGTTGAGGTAGACGGTCGGCACCGACATGATCTCGCGCTGCTCGACTTCCTCCTGGAACAGCGCGCCGTCGATGGCCACGTGCTGGATGCGCGGGTTGAGCACCGCGGCCAGGTTCAGTGCCTGCACCACGTCCGGGCAGTTCTGGCAGGACAGCGAGAAATAGGTTTCAAACCGGTAGTCGCCTTCCAGGTTCTGCACCTGCTCGATCAGCTCGGCAGTGGCCTTGGACGGATGCCCGCCGACCTGCAGCAGGGCCAGCACCAGCGAAGTGAACTCGTGGCCCATCGGCAGGCCGGCGAAGGTCAGGTGGATGTCCTGGCCCGGCGTGCCCAGGTCGAAGGACGGCACGCGGCCCTGGCCGTCGCGCAGCACCTGCAGCGAGATCTTGTCCGACAGGCTTTCCAGGGTCTGCAGCAGTTCCAGCATCTCCTGCGACTTGGCACCGTCGTCGGCATGCGCGGTGATCTGGATCGGGCGGGTCACGCGCTCCAGATAGGTCTTCAGCTGCGACTGCAGGTTGGCGTCCAACATGGTCTTCTCCTGGCTTCAGGCAAAACGGGGGCGTGGCACCGCTGTAGAAGGTAGCGGACCAGCGAGGGGGTAGGGGTGAACCCAAGAGGGCAGCGCGGACCTGTGGAAGGGGCGATGCGGGCGCGGCCGTCTTGGGTTCACCCCCACGCCGGCGATGTGGCCGGCACGGGGATGGGCGCGCCGCAGCGTGGGGCTGCGGCAGGCCGGTGCTGCTTTAGATCTTGCCGACCAGGTCCAGCGACGGGGTCAGGGTCTTCTCGCCTTCCTTCCACTTGGCCGGGCAGACCTGGTTCGGGTTGGCGGCGGTGAACTGGGCAGCCTTCAGCTTGCGCAGGGTCTCGGAGACGTCACGGGCGATCTCGTTGGAGTGGATCTCCAGGGTCTTGATCACGCCTTCCGGGTTGATGATGAAGGTGCCGCGCAGGGCCAGGCCTTCTTCTTCGATGTGCACGCCGAAGGCGCGGGTCAGCTGGTGGGTCGGGTCGCCGACCAGCGGGAACTGGGCCTTGCCCACGGCCGGCGAGGTTTCGTGCCAGACCTTGTGCGAGAAGTGGGTGTCGGTGGTGACGATGTAGACCTCGGCGCCGGCCTTCTTGAACTCGGCGTAATGGTCAGCGGCGTCTTCGATCTCGGTCGGGCAGTTGAAGGTGAAGGCTGCCGGCATGAAGATCAGGACCGACCACTGGCCCTTCAGGGTGCTGTCGGAGACCTTGATGAACTCGCCATTCAGGTAAGCGTTGGCTTCGAACGGCTGGATCTGGGTGTTGATCAGGGACATCGTTTTTCCTCTGGGTGAAGGGGAGTGGGTGAATCGACAGGACCTAGGTTACTGGTTCCATTTCGATAAGGATAATGCATTGATTACATCTATTTGATAGATGCAGTCTATTGATGTGCGCTGAGCCGGCAATGAATCAGGCCACCTGCATCCTGTAACCCGCTGTATGACAAGGGAAATCATCAGCGGCTGCGGAAACCGGTCGATAGGTCTCTCATATCCCACGGCAGCGAATCCCGCCCCAGCGAACCTGAACGGTATCCAGACTCTACAATTGCGGGCCCACCGCCCGCGCCAGTGCCTGCCATGCCCGCCGATTTCGAACCGTCCCTGCGCCAGGTCGTGGCCGACGCCAGCGGCCGCCTGGGGGGCGTAGAGGCCCGTCATGAAGCGGAGCTGCTGCTGCTGCATGTGCTGCAGCGATCGCGCAGCTGGTTGTTCGCGCACGCCACCGATCCACTGCCCGCCGCCGAGCAGGCCGCGTTCGAGGCCTTGCTGGGCCGGCGCCTGGCTGGCGAGCCTGTGGCCTACCTGACCGGCCGTCGTGGTTTCTGGACCCTCGATCTGGAAGTCGACCCCGCCACCCTGATTCCGCGCCCGGAAACCGAACTGCTGGTGGAACTGGCGCTGGAGCGCCTGCCGCCGGACCGTGCACTGCGGTTGGCCGATCTTGGCACCGGCAGCGGCGCCATCGCCCTGGCCCTGGCCAGCGAACGACCGCAGGCGCAGGTGCTGGCCACCGACGCCAGTTCCGCTGCGCTGGCGGTGGCGGCCCGCAACGCCGCGCGCCACGAGCTGGGCAACGTGCGTTTTTCTGAAGGTGGTCACGACTGGTACGCGCCGCTGCACGGTGAACGCTTCGACCTGATCGCCAGCAATCCTCCCTATATCGCCAGCGACGACCCGCACCTGCAACAGGGCGACCTGCGCTTCGAGCCGGCCACGGCACTGGCCTCGGGCCTCGATGGGCTGGATGACATCCGTCGCATCATCGTCGGCGGCGGCGACTACCTGCAGCCCGGCGGCTGGCTGCTGATCGAGCACGGCTGGGACCAGGGCGATGCCATCGGCGCGCTGTTCGAGCAGGCCGGCTACATCGACGTGCAGACCGTGCAGGACCTGGAGCAGCGCGACCGGGTCACCCTGGGCCGGCGACCGGCCTAGAATGGGGGTTCTCCTGCCAAGGGCAGGGCACCACCACGGAGCTGCAAGCATGCGTACGCTGTACCCCGCCATCACCCCTTACGACGTCGGCACCCTGAAGGTCGACGACCGCCACACGCTGTACTTCGAACAGTGCGGCAACCCGGACGGCAAGCCGGTGGTGATGCTGCATGGTGGGCCCGGCGGCGGCTGCAGCGACAAGATGCGCCAGTTCCACGACCCGGCCAAGTACCGCATCATCCTGTTCGACCAGCGCGGTGCCGGTCGTTCCACCCCGCACGCCGATCTGGTGGACAACACCACCTGGGACCTGGTGGCCGACATCGAGAAGCTGCGCGAGCACCTCAAGCTCGATCGCTGGCAGGTGTTCGGTGGCAGCTGGGGCTCGACCCTGGCGTTGGCCTATGCGCAGACCCATCCGCAGCGCGTGACCGAACTGGTGCTGCGCGGCATCTTCATGCTGCGCCGCTGGGAGCTGGAATGGTTCTACCAGGAAGGCGCCAACCGCCTGTTCCCGGATGCGTGGGAGCACTACCTCAAGCCGATTCCGGCGGTGGAACGCCACGACCTGATTTCCGCCTTCCATCGCCGCCTGACCAGCGAAGACGAAGCAACGCGCCTGGACGCGGCCAAAGCCTGGGCAGTGTGGGAGGGCGCGACCAGCTTCCTGCACGTGGACGACGACTTCATCAACAGCCATGAAGACCCGCACTTCGCGCTGGCGTTTGCCCGCATCGAGAACCACTACTTCGTCAACGGCGGTTTCTTCGAAGTGGAAGACCAGCTGCTGCGCGACGCGCACCGCATCGCCGACATCCCGGGCGTGATCGTGCACGGCCGTTACGACGTGGTCTGCCCGCTGGCCAACGCCTGGGACCTGACCAAGGTGTGGCCGAAGGCGAAGCTGGAGATCACCCCGGCCTCGGGGCATTCGGCGTTCGAAGCAGAGAACGTCGACGCGCTGGTGCGTGCCACCGATAGTTTCGCCTGATCGGGCCGTGGTAGTGCCGGCCGCTGGCCGGCAACGCCTTACCGGTAGCGCCGGGCCATGCCCGGCGGCTTTTGCGTTGAAACGTTCATCCACGCATGGCGTGGATCTACTACGGCCCGGTAGCGCCGGGCCATGCCCGGCGGCTTTTGCGTTGAAACGCTCATCCACGCATGGCGTGGATCTACCAATCCCCGGCCAACAACGCTTCGGCCAGCACCTGCAGTTTCGGTGAGTGCTGGCGCGAGGGCGGGTAGACCAACGACAGCGCGCGGCTGCGGCCTTCAAACGGCTGCAGCACGCGCTGCAGGCGGCCATCGGCCAACGCGTCGGCCACCGCGAAATCCATCACCTGCACGATGCCGATGCCCGCAATCGCTGCCTCCACCAGCGGGTCGCCGCAGTCGAACACCATCCGCGTCGGCGGCGTGACCTCGCGCAGCTGCCCGTCCTGCAGGAACTGCCAGTCCACCAGCCGGCCGCTGCGCAGGTTGCGCACCGCCAGGCAGGCATGGTTCTGCAATGCCGCCACATCGGCCGGCTCACCCTGCGCGGCCAGGTAGGCCGGGCTGGCCACGGTCACCCAGCGCAGTGGCTGCAACGGACGCGCCACCATGCGCTGGTCGGCGATGGTGCCGGTGCGCAGGGCGGCGTCGAAGCCTTCCTCCACCAGATCCACCAGGCGGTCGCTGAGCACCGCTTCCACCTGCAGCTGCGGATGCTGCTGCAGCAACGGTCCCAGCAACGGCACCAGCACCTTGCGCCCGAACATCGACGGAGCGCTGATCTTCAACGTGCCCGATGGCGTGCAGGGGCGGTCGGCCAGCAGCCGCTCGGCGTCTTCCATCCCGCACAGCAACGGTCCCACCTGCTCGACGAACTGCTGACCATCCGGGGTCAGCGCGACATTGCGCGTATTCCGCTGCAGCAGCTTTACCCCCAGCGAGGCTTCCAGCCGGCCGATCGCGCGTGACAGCCCGGACTGGCTCAAGCCGAGCTGGCCGGCGGCGACGGTGAAGCTGCGCGCCTCAGCCACCTGCACCAGCATGCGCACCGCGTTGAGGTCCATCGAGGATCCATTCATGCGGAAAATCATGACAGAAATCGCGCTGAGGGGGTTTATTGATTCAGCTGCATCAATGAGACTGCCGTCCCCCCTCCGAACCGGGCGCCGCATGCCTCCCCTGAAATACCCGCGCTGGGCGCTGACCCTGCTGGCCACCGCGCAGCTGATCATCGCTCTGGACGCCACCATCATCTTCGTCGCTCTGCACGACATGGGCCGCGCGCTGCAGATCAATGCGCAGCAGCTGCAGTGGGTGGTCAGCGCCTATACGGTGGCCTTTGGCGGCAGCCTGCTGCTGGGCGGGCGTGCGGCCGATCTGCTGGGCCGCCGCCGCTTCTACCGGCTGGGCATGCTGCTGTTCGCGCTGGCCTCGCTGCTGGGTGCGCTGGCGCCCAATGCCACGCTGTTGATCGTGGCACGTGCGGCGCAGGGCATCGGTGCGGCGCTGCTGTTTCCGGCCACCCTGGCCCTGATCAATACGCTGTATGCAGAAGGCCCGGTGCGCAACCGCGCGTTGGCAATCTGGAGCATGGCCAGTGCGGCGGGCCTCGCGCTGGGGACGCTGCTGGGCGGCGTGCTGACCCAGGCGTTCGGCTGGCCGGCGGTGCTGGCGGTGATCGTGCCGTTGGCCACGGCCTGTGCGGTCGCCGCGGGCGCGTGGCTGCCGGCCGATGGCCCGCGCGTGCGCGGCCGTTCCTTCGATCTGGCCGGTTGCCTCGCCGTCACCGCCGGCGGCAGCCTGCTGGTCACCACCCTGGTGCAGGGGCCGGAATGGGGCTGGACCGCGCCGGCCACGCTCATCTGCCTGTTGCTGTCAGCCGTGCTGCTGACGGTGTTCGTGCAGATCGAAAAGCGCAGCCGCGACCCGCTGATGCAGTTCGCGCTGCTGCGCCTGCCCGGCCTGCGTGCAGCACTCGGCCTGACCTTCGCGTTCATGAGCAGCTATGGCGTGCAGTACTACTTCCTGGCGCTGTACTTCCAGGATGGCTATGGCTGGAGCCCGCTGCAGGCCGGCATGGCCTTCCTGCTGCCGACGCTGGTGTGCACCTTCGGCATCCGCATTGCCGAGCGCATGCTGCAGCGCCGTTCGCCACGGCAGGTGCTGGCTTGGGGCTTCGCTGCCGGTGCCATCGGCATCACCGCGGTGGCGCTGGCGATGCCGCACGGCGCCAGCTACTGGCCGCTGCTGCCGGGCATCGTGGTGCTCAGCGTGGGCCAGGGCATGAGCTGGACGGCGATGTGGATCGTGGCCGGGCAGGGCGTGCCGGGGCCGCAGCAGGGTGTGGCGTCCGGCATGGCCGCTACCGCACAGCAGATCGGCGGCGCGTTGGGTCTGGCAGTACTGGTGATGGTGGCCAACGCCGCACGCGGCACGCAGGCGGCAACCAGTCCTGATGCCCTGCAGGGCATGGTCAATGCACAGTACGGCGCCGCGCTGTTCGCCGCGCTCGGCGTGGTCATCGCGCTGGGCCTGCGTCCGGCACGGGTAGACTGCAGCTCTCCCGACGCCCTGCCAAACGACGCATGATTGCACTGCTTGATCTTCGCCAGACGCTGGACGCGTTTGCCGCCTGCAATGACGACCACGACGTATGGGCGTCGTTCGGCTGGGTGCATGCCAGCGAGGGCGATCTGCTGGCGGCGCGTTTCTGGTTGCCGGCAGATGAAGACGCCGCGTTCGATGACGACGGTGAAGTGCCCGAGGCCGTGCAGGCGCTGGGCCTGTCGGCCTGCCTGGAACCGGCCACGTTCGCTGACGTACTGGATGTGCAGAAGCGCCAGCGTCCGCTCTCATCCCTGCAGGATTACGCCGAAGCGCTGGCGTACTACGCCGAGTACGACGCCTTCCTGCAGGTGGACGGTGTCGATGAAGCGCTGGGCGAGGCCGGTGCCGCCGAGCAGGACGCTGCGCGCGCAGCCGGTGTCGGGCCGGGCATCTTCGCCGCGTTCGAGCTGACGCTGGCGGCGTGTGCGGGCGAGCAGATCAAGGGAGCGGCACAGCGCGTGGCGCAGCTGCTCGACATTCCGGTGGGCGAAGCGCTGGCACGCTGTCGCGCGCTGCCGATGTTGCTGGGTGAAGCACTGGATCGGCATCGCGCGCAGGCGATCAAGGACGATGTTGAAGCGATCGGCGTTCGCGTGCAGGTGCAAGGCTTCAAGCCCTTCCCGTGGATGGATGTTCCCGTGCTGCGTTGACGAAAATCATCCACGCATGGCGTGGATCTACTGGGAACCGGCCTCGTTCTTTCTTTTCGCCGAATGCGGATGTCCGGCAGCGCTGCAGTAGATCCACGCCATGCGTGGATGCGGTCATCCGAACGCCAACAACTGCGGCTGCAACGCGTTGAAAATACGCGCCAACCGCTCCGCCCACGCCTGCTGCCCGGCGGCATCGGCGATCAGGTCCTGGCGGATTTCCAGTTCCACATGCACCAGACCGCGACCTTCGCCATGCACCGGCACCGCGTAGTCGCTGCTGCTGTTGACCGAATACGGTTCGTTGTCGCCCACCACCAGGTCGCCTTCATCGCGCAGTGCCTGCAGCAACGCGTGGGCAAAGCGTGTGTCCTGGTGGTACAGCACGCCGGCGTGCCAGGGGCGCTGCATGCCGTTCATCACCGGGGTGAAGCTGTGCATCATCACCAGCAGCGTCGGCCGTCCCGCATCGCGGCGCGCCTCCAGTTCGGCATCGATGCGTGCATGGTAGGGCGCGTGGATCGCATCGATGCGCTGCTGCCGCTGTGCGGGCGACAGCCCGGCATTGCCCGGCACCACGGTGTGGTCGCTGACCTCGGGAATCAGCGTGGGCGAAACCAACGGCCGGTTGCAGTCGATCAGCAGCCGCGAATAGGTCTGCTCGATCGCCCACGCATCCAGCCGCTCGGCCAATGCACGGGTGGTGCCGCCGATGCCGATGTCCCAGCCGATATGCCGGTCCAGTTCGGCCTGCGGCAATCCAAGGTCGGCCAGTGCACGCGGCACCTGTTGGCCGGCATGGTCGGCCAGCAGCAGGAACGGTGAGGCGCCCTGCGCACGGTGCACGCTGAAGATCGCCGGATCGTCGGCACCCAGCAGTGCCGGCAGCGCGTGCAGGCCGGCGTCAGCCACGGGGCCGGCCGTCCAGGTGGTGCTCGATCATCCACAGGCCGGCCCACAGCTTGGCATCGGCTTCATAGCCTTCGGCCATTTTCTGCACCAGCCAGGCGGCCGCCTGCGTGCGCGGCACTTCATGCACGGTGATGTCCTCGCTCTCGTCGCCGCCGCCTTCGCCGATGCGACGCAGGCCGGTGGCACGCACGAAGGCGATCTTCTCGCTGCTGGCACCGGAGGAGGTGGGGCCGATCATCAGCACTTCGGCGTGCTCGGCGGTCCAGCCGGTTTCCTCTTCCAGCTCGCGTACAGCGGAAACTTCGATGGACTCGCCCGCATCGATGTCGCCGACCAGCCCGGCCGGCATCTCGATGGTCGACGCCTGCAGCGGCACGCGGAACTGCTCGACGAACAGCACCTTGTCCTCGGGGGTGACGGCAATGATGATCGCGGCCAGGCCGCCGGCGTGGGTGCGTTCGCTGTATTCCCAGCTGCCACGCACGACCATGCGCTGGTACTTGCCTTCGTAGACGACACGCGGTGCTTCGGTGTTGCGCTGGCTCATGCGGGCTCGCTGGAAGTAGGGAAGGGGTCGGAAATGCCGGCGGCACTGAACAGCCGGCGGCGGGTCATGGGGCCGAAGCGCAGGGTCTGGCACAGGCCGCCGAGCAGCTCTGGATCGGCCGCCTGGCGCGGCATGCCGGGCTGGCAGCCTTCCAAGGGTGCGTCCAGGGCGATGGTGGTCAGCTGGCGCCAGAGCTGGGCGTGCTCGCGCTGCTCGCGCAGGCGCACGGCCATCTGGGCCGCGCCGCGCAGGCGCAGGAACGGCACTTCGTCCAGGCGTTCGTACAGCACGTCCATGCTGCCGAAATGGGCCAGCAGCACGGCCGCCGACTTGGCACCGACACCGCTGATGCCCGGAATGTTGTCGACCGCATCGCCGCACAGCGCCAGGTAATCGGCGATCTGGTGCGCGTGCACGCCGTGCCGGGCCTTGACCCCGGCCACGTCCCAGCGCTGGTTGCGTGCGTAATCCCATTGCTCGTCATGGTCGAGCAGCAGCTGCGACAGGTCCTTGTCGGCGGAAATGATCACGCCGCGATGGCTGCTGCGGTGGCCATGCAGGGCGCTGCCGATCAGGTCGTCGGCTTCGTAATCATGATGCGCCAGTACCACCAGGCCGAGCGCTGCGCACAGCGCCTTGCAGTGCACGAACTGGCGCTTGAGCGCTTCCGGCGCCGGGTCCCGGTTGGCCTTGTAGGCCGGGTACAGGCGGTGGCGGAAGCCGCTGTCCAGTGCTTCGTCGAAGGCGATGGCGATGTGCCGGGGGCGTTCGCGCTCCAGCAGGTCCAGCAGGAAACGGGCGAAGCCGTGCACGGCGTTGGTCGGCCAGCCCTGGCTGTCCTGGAATTCGTCCGGCAGCGAATGCCAGGCGCGGAACACGTAGATGCTGGCGTCGACCAGGTACAGCGGCGGCGGTATCGCCACGGGAATCACGGCGTTCACTGGCCGGTCCAGTCCTGCAGCAGGGCCGCGGCATCGGGGCGCTCGCGCTCGGGGACTTCGGCCTTGGGCGTGCCGATGTGGATGAAGCCGGCAATGCCTTCGCCCTCGGCCAGCCCCAGGTGGGCATGCACGGCAGGATCGAAGGCCATCCATGCGGTCAGCCACTGCGCGCCGAAGCCCAGCGCCTGTGCCGCCTGCAACAGAGCAAAGCACACACAGCCGGCGGTCATCAGCTGTTCCTGTGCCGGTACCTTCGGGTCCGGACGGGGGCTGGCCACCACCACGATCACCAGCGGTGCATGGCTGAAGCGCTGGCGGTCCTTCTCGAACACGGCGTCGCCGGCATGCGGGTCGCGCTCACGGCTGCGCGCGGCCAGGAAGTCGCCCAGAGTGTGACGCGCATCGCCGGCGATCTTCAGGAAGCGGAACGGTACGCGCTTGCCGTGGTCGGGCACGCGGACCGCCGAGGTCAGCATCCGCTGCAGGGTGGCCGGGTCCGGTCCGGGCTCGCCCAGTTGCCGCGAGGGCACCGAGCGGCGGGCATCCAGGGCAAGCAGGGCGGCAGGGTCGGGCATGGAGTCTGAACCGGTCATCACGGGTCGCTGATTATAGTCGGGGAGGTAGATGACGCCGTTTGTGTCGCGTCAGACCCCTGAATAGCAAACTGTGATGAACATCATGCCACTGGCGGATCACGGAGCCCCGCTTCCCCTCGCCTCGCAGGCCCCGCACGGCTTACGATACGTAATATTGCCGGGCCGCCGTTCATGAGGTTTGAAGTGAGGACTGTTTCACTGTCCGCGATGGGCTGGGCGGCCTACCATCGAGGGACCGGTGCATGGGGTGTACCGGCCGTCGCGATGTCCATGATGTCTGTCGCACCAGAGAAGGTGGGGAGCCTTCCCGAATGATGAGCGCGCCCACTCCGATGGGATCGCCGGGCCGTGACCCGGCCCAGCTCCAGCTTGCCCGGGACATCGTCCTGCCGGCGTTGTGCCAGGCCTTTGGCGCGGCACTGGCCCGCTTCGACGATGCCCTGTTCGACCGTGCCGGCAATGCCGGCTCGTCGCAGTTGCTGTTCCTGGACGCGATGCGCGAGCTGCGCCGCCGCCGTGAGGAGATTGCCGCTGGCTTTGCCGGCCATCTTGGCCATGCCTGGGACGGTCTGGCTGCAGGCGAGCCGCTCTCTGCCGAGCTGACCCTGGCCGGGCAGGCCCAGGATGGCCTGAGCCTGGTGCCGGAACATGTACTGGAATCGCGGTTGGCGGTGCGCAACTTCGCCACCGTGCTGCTGCGCGACTTCAAGCCGGTGCTGGCGCGGCTCGACCGCCGCCTGGGCTGGCTGGGCGGCGGTATCGAACTCGACGCCGACCGCAACCCGATCAGCCCCGAGCATCTGGGCGTGGCCATCCACGAAGCCTTCGCCGGCTGTGAGCTGGCCCCGGAAGTACACCTGGTGCTGATCAAGCTGTGCGAGCGCGACCTGCGCGCGCCGGTAGGCCGCATCTACGAGAAGCTGGACGAACACCTGGCTGCGGCCGGGGTGATGTCGCAGATGGGTGCGCCGCGCCGACCACTTGCGCCGGCCCCGGCGCAGCACGTTCCGCATGGCCTGGATGATCTGGTCGAGCAGCGCACGGCACCGGGCGTTGACAACGAATTCAATGACGACGAACAGGCCGCACCGGCCTGGGCGCAGCGATTTGCCGCGCGCTGGTCGGAGCGTCGTGGCCACATGCAGCAGCATGCTGGTGGCGAGGAGAACCCGTCCGGTGAAGCCTATTCCGGCCAGCAGGGCATGCTGCTGGAAGCGCTGCACGAACTGCTGCAGCAGACCCGCCACGTGCGCGACGACGCAACCTCTGCGGCGCAGGTCGCGGTCGGCCAGCATCGCCCGTTGAGCCAGCGCGAAATGATGTCGGTGCTGTCGCTGCTGCAGGCGACGCCGAGTGCGACCCTGCGTGCGGCGATCGGCGAGGACGGCGAATCGTTGGCGCAGCGGCTGAAGAGCGAAGTGCTGTCCAGCGCTACCCGGCTGGGCGTCGACCCGGGCCAGACCCGGCTGGACGCGCAGGACGAGGATGCGATCGACCTGGTCGGCATGCTGTTCGACGTGATGCTCGATGAGCGCGAACTGGAAGGCCGCTCGCGCGAGCTGATCGGCCGCCTGGTGGTTCCGTTCGTGAAGGTGGCGATGCTGGACCGCCGCATGTTCGTGCAGAAGACCCATCCGGCGCGCAAGCTGCTCAACTCGCTGGCCGAAGCCTGCGAGGGCAACACCGGCGAAAGCCAGGCCGAACGCATGCTGATGGCCAAGGTGGAGGAGATCATCGAGCGGCTGGTCGCCGAGTTCAACGAGAACCTGGCGATCTTCCTGACCCTGGAAGAAGAATTCCGCGATTTCCTGGTACAGCACCGCCGTCGCGTGGAAATCGCCGAGCGGCGGGCCGCCGAGACCCAGCGCGGCCAGGAAAAGCTGGAAATGGCCCGCACCCGTGCCGGCGCCGAACTGGATCGCCGCATCGGCGATGCCACCCTGCCGCCGGCCATCGCCGAGTTCCTGCGCCAGCCCTGGCAGCACCATCTGACCCTGGCGCTGCTGCGCGAGGGCGAGGAGGGTGCCTCGGTGGCCGAGGCGCTGACCCTGGCTGATGGCCTGCTTGAGGAAGTGGCCGAGGCCCGCCGGCAGATCGTCGGCAAGCCGTGGCTGCAGGCCTGGCAGCCGATGCTGGCCAAGGTGTTTGCCAGCGTCGGCGTGCATGGCGACGCAGCCACCGCAGCCATCGATGCGCTGCACGACACATTGCAGGGCATCGCCGAATCGCGACCGGAGCTGCAGCGCGCGTTGCCGGAGCTGCCGCAGGTGGTGCTGCCCGCGCCGCCGGCCCCGGAAACACCGGCAGTGGAACTGGGCGGTACCTTCAATACCGACGATTTCGACAATGCCGATGCCGACCGCTTCCGCCGGATGGAGATCGGCAACTGGCTGGACTTCGTCGACAAGGATGGCAAGGTGCAGGCGGGCAAACTGTCGTGGATCAGCCCGATTTCCTCGCGCCTGCTGTTCGTCAACCGGCGTGGCGTGCGCTTCTGCGTGGCCTCACCCGAGGAACTGGCGGTGATGGTGCGGCTGGGTCGCCTGCGTCCCCACATCGACGATGGCGCCTTCGACAGCGCCATGCAGGGCGTGCTCGACCGCCTCGACCCGGGTGGTGCGACGCTGCACTGAGCCACGTACGCCTGCTAGGATCGGACCCACTCACCGATCAGCGGGAATCTGCATGGCCGTGGCGTTGCTGGGGATCAAGGAGACCGCGCCGGGCGAACGACGCGTTGCGCTCACGCCGGAAACGGCGCGCAAGCTCGGTGCGCTGGGCATCACCGTGTGGTATCAGCCGGGTGCGGGCCAGACGGCCGGTTTCACCGATGCCGCCTACGACGACGCAGGTGCCCGCGCCTTCGACGCCGCCCGTTGGGCCGAGATCGACATCCTGCTGTGCGTGCAGGCGCCACCGGCCGAGGTGCTGGCCCAGCTCAAGCCGGGCGCCAGTGTGGTCGGCCTGCTGACCCCGGCGGCCGACCCTGCGTTGGCCGCATTGGCATCGGATGACCGCCTGCACCTGTTCCCGCTGCAGCAGCTGCCGCGCACCACGCGCGCACAGGCGATGGACGTACTCAGTTCGCAGGCCGGCATGGCCGGCTACAAGGCGGCATTGATTGCTGCCGAACGCGCGCCGCGCTTCTTCCCGATGCTGACCACGGCGGCCGGTACCGTGCGTCCAGCCAAGGTGCTGGTGATCGGCGCCGGTGTCGCCGGCCTGCAGGCCATTGCCACCTCACGCCGCCTGGGTGCGCAGGTGGAGGGCTTCGACGTGCGCCCGGAAACCCGCGAACAGATCCAGTCGCTCGGTGCGCGCTTCCTCGACCTGGGGGTGAGCGCGGTCGGCGAGGGCGGTTATGCGCGGGCGCTGACCGATGAAGAGCGTGGGGAACAGCAGCGCCGTCTTGGCGACCACCTGCGCAGCGTGGACGTGGTGATCTGCACTGCCGCGGTGCCGGGACGTCAGGCGCCGACGATCGTCACCGCCGCGATGGTCGAAGGCATGGCCGCCGGCAGCGTGATCGTCGATCTGGCCGCCGAGAGCGGTGGCAACTGCGCGTTGACCGAGCCCGGCCAATGCATCGAGCACCAGGGCGTGACCATCGATGGCCCGCTGGGCCTGGCCAGCCGGGGTGCCACCCAGGCCAGCGAGATGTATGCGCGCAACCTGATGAACTTCGTCGCCCTGTTCGTGCGCGACGGCCAGCTGGGCTTCGACTGGGAAGATGAGCTGCTGGCGAAAACGCGCTGGCAGGCCTGAGTCGGTAGTGCCGGGCCATGCCCGGCTAGCGCAGCGGCATCCGGTGAATCCGCCGGGCATGGCCCGGCGCTACCGCTTCGATAGGGGTTACCGCGGCTTCGCCGGCGGCGGGTTGTCCCGCACCCATTCCCTGCGTTCGTCTGCGGTCATCTGCGACCAGCGCTCGCGCATGGCATCGCGCTGGGCCGGACTGAGGTCACGCATCTGGCCGAACAACGCCCGGGCCTGCTCACGCTGTTCCGGGCTCATGTGCTCGAAGCGGCGCAGGCCGCGGCGGGCCTTGTCGCGTTCTTCCGGGCTCATCGACTGCCAGCGCTGGCCGTGCGACAGCATGCGCTGGCGCTGCGCGGAATCGGCGCCGTTCCAGCGGTCACGCAGCGGTGCCAACAGCGCTTCGCGCTGGGCCGGGCTCAGCTGTTCCCAGTTCGGCAGCGGCGCGGCAGCTGGTGCCGGCCGCGCGGCAGGCGCTGGCGCGGTGGCCTGCGCCAGTGCCGATGCAGCGGGCAGCAGGGTCAGGGCGATCAGCAGGGGCAGGGAGGGGTATCGCAGCATGGTTCACTCCATCGCCAGGTCGTTGTCGCCCAGCCACAGGTACAGATCGGGATTCTCGTCGTACAGCACGCCATTGTCTTCTTCCGCAGCGATGATCGGCGTGCTGATCGGGCCCTGATGATCGCCCGGGCCGACGAACTGGACGCCGATGCCCAGCGCGATCACCAGCGAACAGGCGCTGGCCAGCCACCAGCGCCAGCGACCGGCGCGCGCCGCACCGGCGTTGTGACGGGCACTGCGCAGGCGTGCCAGGGTGGCCGGCGACAGCGCTTGCAGCGACTGCGCGTGCAGGCTGCGCAGGGCGTCATCGGAAGGCTGGGGGCGGTTCACGGGTGCATCTCCAGTTGATTCTGCAGCGCCTGTCGGGCGCGCGCCAGATGGGTCTTTACCGCGCCTTCGCTGCAGCCCATGGCGCGGGCGGTGGTGGCCCCGTCCAGGTCCTGCAGCACGCGCAGGGTGAATGCCTCGCGCTGGCGGGCGGGCAGGTCGCGCAGTGCCTGCACCAGCTGCTGGTACTGCTGGCGCTGCTCGTGCGCCTGCGAAGGGTCCGGTGCGGGGTCGGCCCAGTCGATCTCGCCGCCATCGGCATCCTGGTTGTCGCGCCAGAACGGCAGGCGGAAGCGGCGGCGGCGCTGCAGGTCGATCACCCGCCGGCGCAGGATGCTCCAGAACAACGGCGCCCACTCGGCGGCCGGCTTGTCGGCATAGTCCAGCATGCGCAGCAGCGCGTCCTGCACCGCATCCAGCGCGTCATCACGCTGGCGCAGGCCGGCCTCGGCGAAGCGGAAGGCGCGCGGCCCGACGCTGGCCAGGAATGCTTCCAGCGAGGCCGGAACGGCGTCGGCATCGGTGGTTGAGGGGACAGGGCTGCTCACCAGCACAGGGTACGGTTCCTCGGCAGGGGTCACCATCGACAACGCGTGAGCGCGGCCGTGGTTGACCGGGACGCGCGCAGGGTTCAGCCCATGGTTATGATGGGGCGACGAAGACAGAGCAGGAGCGTTGCCGGTGAGTGACGGGTTCGTGGCGCTGTACATCTTCATGCTGGCCGCCATTGCCGGCCACGTGATCATTTCCCGGGTCCCGGTGATCCTGCATACCCCGTTGATGTCGGGCTCCAACTTCATCCATGGCATCGTGCTGATCGGCGCGATGGTGGTGCTGGGGCACGCACAGACGCCGTTGGAGAAGGTGCTGGGGTTCCTTGCCGTGGTGCTCGGCGCCGGCAACGCCGCCGGCGGCTATGTGGTCACCGCGCGCATGCTGGAAATGTTCAAGCCGAGCGTGCGCAAGTCCGGCAACGATGAACCGAAGGAGCCGCAGGCTTGAACATCAGCACCGTCGAACTGCTCGATTGGCTGGTCAAGGCCAGCTACCTGGTCGCCGCCACCCTGTTCCTGCTCGGCCTGCAGCGCATGGCCTCGCCGATGACCGCAAGCAGCGGTATCCGCTGGGCGGGGCTGGGCATGTTGCTGGCCACGGTGGCGACCTTCTTCCTGCCCGAACTGCACAACGTGCCGTTGATCCTGGTGGCACTGCTGCTGGGGGCCGGCCTGGCCTGGTGGTCGGCGGGCAAGGTCGCCGTCACCGACATGCCGCAGATGGTCGCGCTGTACAACGGCATGGGCGGCGGCTCGGCGGCCGCCATCGGTGCGGTGGAACTGCTGCGCTATGCGTTCCTGGCCAACCGCGATACCACCCACTGGAGTGCGCAGGCGCTGGCCGATCTGGCCGCGCGGCAGCCGTCCGGCACGGTGCTGGTGCTGGCGGTGGTGGGCGCGGCGATCGGTGCGGTGTCGCTGTCCGGCTCGGTGATCGCCTGGGCCAAACTCGATGGTCGCCTCGACAAGCGCGTGACCTGGCCGGGCCAGCAGGTGATGAACCTGCTGGTGGCGCTGGCCGTGGTGGTGCTGGGCATCATCGCCGCCAGTACGCTCAGCACCTGGGCCATCGTTGCCTTCTTCGTGCTGGCCCTGGCGCTGGGCGTGTTGATGACGCTGCCGATCGGTGGCGCCGACATGCCGGTGGTGATTTCGCTGTACAACGCGTTCACCGGCCTGGCGGTGTCGTTCGAAGGCTACGTGCTGGGCAACGAGGCGCTGATCATCGCCGGCATGATGGTCGGTGCGGCCGGCATCCTGCTGACCCGGTTGATGGCCAAGGCGATGAACCGGCCGATCCGCAACGTGCTGTTCTCCAACTTCGGTGGTGGCGCCGGTGGTGAGGCGCAGGCGATTTCCGGTTCGCAGAAGCCCATCGAGGCGGCCGACGTGGCGGCGATGATGGGCTTTGCCGAACGCGTGGTGATCGTGCCCGGCTATGGCATGGCCGTGGCCCAGGCCCAGCACAAGATCTGGGAGCTGGCGCAGCGGCTGATCACGCGCGGGGTGAAGGTCAAGTTCGCCATCCACCCGGTGGCCGGGCGCATGCCCGGGCACATGAACGTGCTGCTGGCCGAAGCGGGGGTGCCGTACGACCTGATCGCGGACATGGACGACATCAATCCCGAGTTCGCCACTACCGACGTGGTGCTGGTGATCGGCGCCAACGACGTGGTCAACCCGGTGGCGCGCACCGATCCGGCCAGTCCGATCTACGGCATGCCGGTACTGGACGTGGTAAATGCCCGCAACGTGGTGGTGATCAAGCGGGGCAAGGGCACCGGCTTTGCGGGTATCGAGAATGCGCTGTTCTACGCCGACAACACCCGCATGCTGTACGGCGATGGTGCCGAGGCGGCGGCGTCGCTGGTCAGCGAGCTGAAGGCGCTCGACGGCGGGCATTGAGGCAGTGCGGTAGCGCCGGGCCATGCCCGGCGGCTTTGCGTGCAGACCGCTGCGCTCGCCGGGCATGGCCCGGCGCTACCCACGTCCGGCGCGCTCAGCGCGCCAGCCAGGCTCCGACCACCACGGCCACCGCCAGCCACAGCCACTCGACCACGCCATTGGCCAGGGTGATCAGCGTCCAGGCCAGGTGCGGGCCCATCCGCAGCGAGGCGTCCCAGGGGTTCAGGCCCATCGAACCGCCCATCCAGGCACTGGCGATCGCCCAGTTCGAGATCGCGGCCACCAGCAGCGTGCCCAGCACGACCAGGGCGATGCGCAGCTTGCCGGGACCGAGCGTGCCCAGACGCAGCATGAATACCAGTTCCAGGGCGGTCAGTACCGCCATCCAGCCGACCGGACGGCCGGTGAACAGGGCGATCAGCATCCAGGCGAGGGGGGCGGTGGCCAGCGCCAGCAACAACATGAAGGGCCAGAGCCAGGTAACGGTCCTGGCGCGTGCGGCATTGGAGGACATCGAAGCTCCTGAAGGTCGCCCACAGGATACTGTGGTTTGCCGCAGTGCACCGGCGAGGGCGGGGCGCCTACGCTAGAATGACCGCTTGCGTGGCTTATGCCGCAGCCCCATATCGGTCCCCATGTATTCCCGTAGCAGCGAACCTGTCCACTTCGAACGCGATTGCGAGGCCGTGATGGTCCCGCAGGGCGACACCGTGACCTTGCCCGCCGGCAGCTATGGGTACATCACCCAGGCGCTGGGCGGCAGTTATTCGGTGTTCGTCGAGGGCAATCTGTTCCGCATCGCCGGCAAGGATGGCGATGCCATCGGCAAGGAAGCGCCGGCACCGCTGGAACTGCCCGACGGTGCCAGCGACGAGCAGGTCGAACAACTGGTCTGGCAGCAGCTGCGCACCTGTTTCGACCCGGAAATTCCGGTCAACATCGTCGAACTGGGCCTGGTCTACGAGGTGGAGATCAAGCACCTCGACGAAGGGCAGCGCGAGATCGACGTGAAGATGACCCTGACCGCGCCTGCGTGCGGCATGGGCGACATCCTGGTCGACGACGTGCGCAGCAAGCTTGAAATGATCCCGACGGTGGCCGAGGCCGACGTCGAGCTGGTCTTCGATCCGCCGTGGAACCAGCACATGATGTCCGAGGCCGCGCGCCTCGAAACCGGCATGCTTTGACCCACGGCCCGCAGTGACGCGGGCCCGGCATTACCCGCAACCAGAACAGGAAATCTCCGGTGTCCCAGTCCATTCCCAGCTTCGCCGTCACCCGTTCGGACCACCCGCGCAGCGCTGAAGAGCGCGCCCAGATCCTGGAGAAGCCGGGCTTCGGCCTGCACTTCACTGACCACATGGTGGAAGTGCGCTGGGACAAGGATGCCGGCTGGCACAACGCCAACGTGCGCGCTTATGGTCCGCTGCAGCTGGACCCGGCCGCGGCCGTGCTGCACTACGGCCAGGAGATCTTCGAAGGCATCAAGGCCTACCGCCATGCCGATGGTTCGATCTGGACCTTCCGCCCCGATGCCAACGGCCGTCGCCTGCAGCGTTCGGCGCAGCGCCTGGCGCTGCCGGAACTGCCGGTGGAGATCTTCGTCGAATCGCTGAAGCAGATGATCGCCGTCGACAGCGCGTGGGTGCCGTCGGCCGATGAGTCGAGCCTGTATTTCCGTCCGTTCATGATCGGCGATGAAGCGTTCCTTGGCGTGCGCGGCGCGCACAAGGCCGGCTACTACGTCATCGCCAGCCCGGCTGGCCCGTACTTCGCCAAGGGCGTCGCCCCGGTGTCGATCTGGCTGTCCACCGAGTACGCGCGTGCGGCCAAGGGCGGTACCGGTGCGGCCAAGTGCGGTGGCAACTACGCCGCGTCGCTGTTGCCGCAGCAGAAGGCGCAGGCACAGGGCTGCTCGCAGGTGCTGTTCCTGGACCCGGTCGAAGGCAAGTACCTGGAAGAACTGGGCGGCATGAACGTGTTCCTGATCTACAAGGACGGCACCCTGGTCACGCCGGAACTGTCCGGCAGCATCCTCGAGGGCATCACCCGCGAGAGCATCCTGCAGCTGGCCCGCGACCGCGGCATGAAGGTCGAAGAGCGCAAGGTCACCATCGATGAGTGGAAGCAGGGCGTGACCTCCGGCGAGATCGCCGAAGTGTTCGCCTGCGGTACCGCTGCGGTGGTCACCCCGATCGGCCAGCTGAAGGGCGAAGGCTTCTCGGTGGGCGACATCAATGCGCCGGCTGGCGAAGTGACCATGTCACTGCGCAAGGAACTGACCGACATCCAGTACGGTCGCCTGCCGGACCGCCACGGCTGGCTGGTCAAGCTGGGCTGATCGCCTGCGCTGAACGCTGGCGCCGGGTTACGCCCGGCCGCATCCCCGGAAAGCCCGTCCCCGCGACGGGCTTTCTGCGTTTCAGGCGTACGTCCGCCGGGCATGGCCCGGCGCTACCAGGATCAACGGCTCCCCCTGCGCGCGGCGATGCCCGGCGAATGTACGCGTACCACGGTAGCGCCGGGCCATGCCCGGCGGCTGTTCGCCGATGTCGGCAAAGACATGGCGGGACAGGACATTCCGCAGTCAGGTACGTGCAGCTGACGCGAAAGTTCCTTCACCTTCACAAACCCTCGACCCGGAAAGTCTCAGATCCAACATTTCATCTTGCTGAAAAGACGCTGAAAATCTTGTGGTGTCCGGTTTGAGCCACTAGCGTCATCAACACAGCGGATGGTCAGGGGAATCCGCTGGCTCGCCGGACCCGAACCTCGCCATCGCAAGCCAGCCCACGGTTCAGGCCGGTGCTTCTGCCGATTCCGGCATTCCTACCATTAGAAGGGAAATCCGATGTCCCAGGTAACGCAACCGCGTGTGCGTCGTGTGTGGGTGGTCCTTGGTGCGTCCGTCCTGTCATCGCTGCTGCTGGCCACGCCTGCGCTGGCCGGTGATGTCCAGCTCAGCGGCCTGCAGTCCGCGCCGACCCACCAGCGCTTCATCGTGAAGTACCGCGACGGCAGTGCGCCGGTGGCCAACACCACCGCGCTGGCCTCTTCGCTGAAGACGGCCGCTGCCGGCATCGCCAGCAGCCAGGGCCGCGCGCTGGGCCTGCAGCAGGTCCGCAGGCTTGCCGTCGGCTCCACCGTGGTCAGGACCGACCGTGCGCTGGACCAGGCCGAATCCGAGCTGCTGATGCGCAAGCTGGCCGCCGACCCGAACGTCGAATACGTCGAAGTCGACCAGATCATGCGCGCGACGCTGACCCCCAACGACACCCGTTTCAGCGAGCAATGGGGCTTCGGTACGTCCAACGCCTCGATCAACGTGCGTCCGGCCTGGGACAAGGCCACCGGTACCGGCGTGGTCGTGGCCGTGATCGATACCGGCATCACCAACCATGCCGACCTCAACGCCAACATCCTGCCCGGCTATGACTTCATCAGCGACGCGGCGATGGCGCGCGATGGCGGTGGCCGTGACAGCAATCCCAACGATGAGGGTGACTGGTACGGCGACAACGAGTGCCAGGCCGGTTATCCGGGCTCGAACTCCAGCTGGCATGGCACCCACGTGGCCGGCACGGTCGCTGCGGTGACCAACAACAGCACCGGCGTGGCCGGTACCGCCTTCAACGCCAAGGTCGTGCCGGTGCGCGTGCTCGGCAAGTGCGGCGGCTACACCTCCGACATCGCCGACGCGATCGTCTGGGCCTCCGGTGGCACGGTCAGCGGTGTGCCGGCCAATGCCAATCCGGCCGAGGTCATCAACATGTCGCTGGGCGGCGGCGGCAGCTGCTCGACCACTTACCAGAACGCGATCAACGGCGCGGTCGGCCGCGGCACCACCGTGGTGGTCGCTGCCGGCAACAGCAACACCAACGTCTCCAGCGCGGTACCGGCGAACTGCCCGAACGTGATCGCCGTGGCGGCCACCACCTCGGCGGGTGCGCGTGCCAGCTTCTCCAACTACGGCACCGGCATCGACATCTCCGCACCGGGCCAGAGCATCCTGTCCACCCTCAACAGCGGCACCACCACCCCGGGCAGCGCCAGCTATGCGTCCTACAACGGCACCTCGATGGCGGCACCGCACGTGGCGGGCGTGGTTGCACTGATGCAGTCGGTGGCACCGAGCCCGCTCAGCCCGGCGCAGGTGGAAAGCATCATCAAGAGCACCGCGCGTCCGCTGCCGGGTGCGTGCTCGGGTGGTTGCGGCGCCGGCATCATCGACGCCGATGCCGCGGTGACTGCCGCGATCAACGGCACCACGCCCAACCCGGGTGGCACCGTGCTGCAGAACAACGTGCCGGTTACCGGCCTCGGCGCAGCCAGCGGCGCATCGCTCAGCTATACCGTCAACGTCCCGGCTGGCAGCACGCAGCTGCGCGTGGCGATCAGCGGCGGCAGCGGTGATGCCGACCTGTACCTGCGCCAGGGCAGTGCCCCGACCGACACCGTCTACACCTGCCGCCCGTACCTGAGCGGCAACAACGAGACCTGCACCGTCAACAGCCCCACCGCCGGTACCTGGTACGTGCGGGTGAAGGCCTACAGCACCTTCTCGGGCGTGACCGTCAACGCCCAGTACTGAGCCCAAGCCCCTCTCCATGGGCACGCCCCGGCCTCGGCCGGGGTGTTTTTTTAGGGGCGGCGAAGCGGAGAAAGCAATGTGCAGCAGTGCATTTGCTCTTGCTCTGCCCTTGACCTTGCTGGCCGCGCGCGATGATCTGTCAGGAGGGGGTGATCCCCCCGACGCAGGACCGTTGGCGCCATGGGCCCGAGGCATGCCTCGGGCGGGTTGGGCAGGACGCCCAACCCCGGTCTTGCCGTGTGCGCAGGACAGCGCACACGAGCAAGGCGCCATCGAGCCCCCAGGGATGGGTTTATGGCGTGTCCTGCGTCGGGGGGATCACCCCCTCAACCCAGCAGCAACCAAAACGCTGAACCCATCCGCGCGACAGCGCGCCTTCAATCCCTCAAACCGACTCGAACCGGTTCGCCGCCACGTTCTTGCGCACATGCTGCGGGTCGAAGATCCGGCCGTTCATCGCGATGAACACCCCCGCCGGCAGCGACTGCACCGCACCGATCGCACAGCCGATGTTGAACTCCGCATCCGAACCACGGAAACGCGCCGGGCTCAGCGCACCGGTCATCACGATGGTCTTGTCCGGGATCGTCGCCAGCACCTTGCCGGTCTGCACCATCGAATCGGTGCCGTGGGTCACCAGCACGTGGCGGGTGGGCTGCGCGGCGATCGTCGCGCGGATCAGCTCACGATCGTCGTCGTTGATGTGCAGCGAATCCTTGCGCAGGATCGGAATCACGTTGAAACGGAACGTGACCCCCAGTTCGCGCAGGATCATGCCGATCTGCGGGTCGCCGATCTGGTAGTCCGACTTGTCGTCGAAATAGATCTTGTCGATCGTGCCACCGGTGGTGACGACCAGGAGCTCTTCCATCATGTGCATGCGCGAAACCAAGGCAGGTACAGCGGCGCGGGGCCGGGAACGCAGATGATACGGCCCACCGGGCGCAGCGTCAGCGCCGCCGCCCGAAACGGGCGCGCAGGCCGGGCAGGCTGGCCGAAAAGATCACCAGCAGCGCCAGCACGATTTCGATCAGTGCCAGCCAGCGGGTCTCGGGATGGCTCCAGGCGCTCATCACGCCGTGGCTGAACCAGCCCAGGGCCAGCACCGCCGCCCAGAACCCGGCCTTGCGCCAGCCCAGCCGCAGGGCGATGGCCAGCGCCATCGGCGGCGCAGTGAACACCAGCTGGGTGGCCAGCCAGTGCCTGTCGTTGATGAACCAGCCGGCAAACAGCGCCGCCAGCCCCATCAGGGCCAGCAGCAGCACGGTGCGCGGCGCGGTGCTCATCGCGCCAGCCGCTGCGCGATGTCGGCCACGCGCCGGCCCAGCGCCCGCGCCAGTACCGCCTCATCGTCGGTGGGTTGCGGGTCGTCGGCGGCGCCGGCCACGTGGCTGGCGCCATACGGCGTGCCGCCACTGGTGGTGTGGCTCAGCGCCGGCTCGGTGAACGGAATGCCGACGATCAGGCAGCCGTGGTGCAGCAGCGGTACCTGCATCGACAGCAGGGTCGACTCCTGGCCGCCATGCATCGACGCAGTGGACGTGAACACCCCGGCCGGCTTGCCGGCCAGCGTGCCGTTCACCCATTCGGCGCCGAGGCCGTCAAGGAAATGCTTGACCGGCGCGGCCATGTTGCCGAAACGGGTAGGGCTGCCCAGCAGCAGTCCCTGGCACTCCGCCAGGTCCTGCACGCTTACATAGGGCGCGCCATCGTCGGGTACCGGCGGCTGCGCGGTCTGGGTAACGGCAGCCACCGGCGGCACCGTGCGCAGCCGCGCTGCCATGCCCGGAACCTCGCCGATGCCCCGCGCGATCTGGCGCGCCAGCCGTGCCACCGAACCGCCGCGGCTGTAGTACAGCACCAGGATTTCGCCCATCGCGCCCAGCTCTCCTCATCGTGTGGACGCCAGTATGGCTATCCTGCACCGATTCCGCATCGGGTACCCTTGCGCCGATGGAACCTTTGGATACGCTCAATTTGTGGATGGAGCGCGCGCGGGATCGCGCACGCGCCGCCAGCTTCGGCCGCTTCCTGTGGCGCCGCTTCCTCGACGACCGCCTGTTCCAGGCCGCCGCCGCGCTGGCCTACACCACGGTGTTCGCGCTGGTGCCGTTGGCGATCGTGGTATTTGGCGTGCTCTCGGCCTTCCCGGTGTTCGATCGCTGGAGCGACCAGCTCAGCGACTACGTCTTCTCCAACTTCGTGCCCAATGCCGCGCGCGCTGCCGAAGGCTACCTGCGGCAGTTCTCGGCCAGCGCCGGCCAGCTCACTGCCGCCGGTTTCATCGCCCTGGTCATCTCGCTGCTGATCACCCTCAACAGTGTTGAAGAGACCTTCAACCAGATCTGGCGCGTCGGCAGCAGTCGGCCGCGGCTGACCCGCTTCCTGGTCTACTGGACGGTGCTGACCCTGGGCGCGATGCTCGCCGCTGCATCGCTGGCGGTGTCGGCGCGGGTGTTCGCGATGCCGTTGTTCGGCACGCAGGAGGGGCGCTGGCTGGCCGATCTCGCCTTGCGGCTGGCGCCGATCCTGATCGAATTCGTCTGCATCACCCTGATGTTCCGGGTGGTGCCACACCACACCGTGAAGTGGCGCCATGCGGTTCCGGGCGCGATTCTCGCCGCAGTGATCCTGGAGCTGGTGAAGTGGGGCATCGGCGCCTACCTGGGCAGCTTCCAGTCCTACCAGAAGCTGTATGGCACGGTGGCCTTCGTGCCGATCCTGCTGCTGTGGATCTACCTCTGCTGGGTGGCCGTGCTGCTGGGCGCGTCGCTGGCGTCGTCAATGGCGGCTTTCCGCTACCAGCCGGTGGAGCTGCGCCTGCCGCAGGGGTACGAGTTCTATGGCCTGCTGCGCCTGCTCGGGCGCTTCCAGCATGCACGTGCCAAGGGCAGGGGCCTGGCCGACGACGAGATCCTGCGGCTGGAACCGATGCTGACCGACTCGCTGCTGCAGGACTTGGCCTGCCACCTGGAGGGCATCGGTCTGCTGCGCCGCGATGAGCGCGGCGAGTGGCTGCTGGCCCGCGACCTGGACCAGGTCAGCCTGGGCGATCTGTACGAATGCACGCAGCTGCGCATTCCGGTGGCCGAACAACACCTGCCTTACCGCGATGACAGCCTCGGCCGGGCCGCCTTGGCCGCACTGGATGAACTGCGCCTGCCGCTGCGTGAACGCCTCAAGCGTCGCGTCAGCGACATCTACTCTGATTCTGGAGACGCCCCATGACCTGCAAGACCCCGTTGCTGCTGGCTGCGCTGCTGGCCCTGGCCGCCTGCAAACCCGCACAGGAGCCGACCCCGGCCAGCAGCCAGCCGCCGGCACAGGCACCGACTCCGGCCGCGCCGGCGCCGGTGGAGGATACGCCCGCCGAGCGCGTTACTGCCGAGTTCCCGACGCTGAAGATGAAGGCCGTCGATGGCAGCGATTACGACCTGGCCGCGCATCGTGGCAAGTGGGTGGTGGTGAATTTCTGGGCGACCTGGTGCGCGCCCTGCCGCAAGGAAATGCCCGAGCTGTCGGCGTTGCATGCCATGCGCAGCAACATCGAAGTGGTGGGCCTGGCCTACGAGGACATCGAGATTCCGGAGATGCAGGCGTTCCTGACCAAGCATCCGGTGACCTATCCGATCGTGGTCGTCGATCCGTTCGACCCGCCGGCCGACTTCGCCACCCCGCGTGGCCTGCCGCTGACCCATCTGATCGACCCGCAGGGCAAGCTGGCCCACAGCTTCCTGGGCCCGGTCACCGCGGCGGACATCGAAAAGCAGATTGCTGCTGCCAAATAAGGGGAGGGGCAGGGCTGCGCCCTGCACCCACCGAAGCGGTAGTGCCGGCCGCTGGCCGGCAACCTCGACAGCAACAGCAACAGCAACAGCCGAAGCAACAGCAGAAGCAGGTTTCCTGAGGGGGGGCGGGATGGGTCCGGTTGCGGGGGACGCCGTAAATACGTCCCTGTAGGCTCGGTCGCCGCATCCATGCGGCTCACGCCCCCGCAACCGGACCCACCCCGCCTTCGACAATTCTCCGCAAGCTGCGGGAATTACATGGCCTGCTCTTGATGGGTGTCGACCTTGGTCGACACGTAGATCCACGCCATGCGTGGATGCTCTTCGTTCAATTGTCGAAATATTCGATTTCGATGGACATACATTCACGCATGGCGTGAATCCAACAGCCACCGGAAATCTGTCGAAGGTGGGGCGGTGTCGGAGTGCGGGGTGTCAGCCGCATGGGCCCGAGGCGTGCCTCGGGCGGGTTGGGCAGGACGCCCAACCCCGGCCTTGCCGTGTGCGCAGGACTGCGCACACGAGCAAGCGGCTGCCAAGCCTACAAAGACGTACTTGCGGCGTCCCCGCACTCCGACACCGCCCCGCCATCCCACGCAATGCCGCTTTTGCTGTTGCTTCGGCCGTTGCTTGAAGCCTCTGCAGGTGCAGGGCCGCAGGCCCTGCCGACCCACCCTATTCTTCGACCGGAAAATCCTCGATCGGCTTCAGCACGTCGTAGTGCTCGCGATGCAGCTTGCCCTTCAGTTTCGGCAGCTCGGGCAAAGGCACATCCACCCGCGTGTCCGGCAGCCGGTCCAGCAGATTGCGGACCAGAGTCAGGCGACCCAGCCGCTGGTCGTTGAAATCCACCAGCGTCCACGGCGCACCGTCGCGATGGGTCGCGCGCAGCATCGCCTCGCGCGCTTCGGTGTACGCGCTGTACTTGCTGCGCGACTTCAGATCCACCGGCGACAGCTTCCACCCCTTCAACGGATCAAGATGGCGTTCGGCGAAACGCTTCTCCTGCTGCTCCTGGTCCACGCACAGCCAGTACTTGAACAGCAGGATGCCGTCATCCACCAGCAGCTGTTCGAACACCGGTGCCTGATGCAGGAACTGCTGGTACTCGGTCTCGCTGCAGTAGCCCATCACCCGTTCCACGCCCGCGCGGTTGTACCAGCTGCGGTCCATCAGCACGATCTCGCCGGCGGCCGGCAGATGCGTGGCGTAGCGCTGGAAATACCATTGCGTGGCTTCGCGGTCGGTGGGCTTGGGCAACGCCACCACCCTGCATTGGCGTGGGTTGAGGTGCTGGCTGATGGCCTGGATCGCACCGCCCTTGCCGGCGGTATCGCGTCCTTCGAACAGCACCAGCAGGCGTTGCCCGCTGTGCTGCACCCAGCGTGCCATCGCCGTCAGTTCCAGCTGCAGCGGCTGCAGCAGTTCGTCGTATTCCTTGCGCTTGAGCTTGGCCATCGTCATGCCACGCGGGAGGGAAGCCCGAGCGTAGCGCAGGGCGATGTCAGGGCGTGTCGAGGCCCTGCCAGCCCTGTTCGCGGGCCAACTGCTGAAGCAGTGCGGACAGATCGCGCGCGAAGGCCGTCATGTCGAACAAGCCGCTGCGCTCGCGTGCCTGCGCCAGTTCGGCACGCAGGGCAGCCAGCGCGGCCGGGTCGTTGCCGAGTGCACTGGCGGTGGCGACGAAGGCCGCATCGTCGGCGACGTTCATGTGCTCCAGCCCCAGATGATGGTTGAGGCTGCCGGCCACGCGCGCGGCGAAGGTAGCGCCGGGGCTGGTCAGCACCGGGCAGCCGGCCCACAGCGCATCCGATGCGGTGGTGTGCGCGTTGTACGGGTTGGTGTCCAGGAACAGGTCGGCCAGCTGATAGCGGGCCAGATACTGCGGATGCGGCAGCTTGGCCATGAACACCAGGCGCGCCGGATCCAGTCCTGCAGCCTTGGCGGCGGAACGCAGCCTTGCATCGGCCTGGCCGGGGCCGGACAGCAGCCACAGCGCGCTGCCAGGTACTGCCTGCAGCACCGCGAACGCACGGCCCATGCTGCGCGGGTTGAGTTTGTAACTGTTGTTGAAGCAGCAGAACACCGTGCCCTGCGCGGGCAGCCCACACGCCGCACGGTCCGGCGCCGGTTCCAGCACGCGGGTGTTGTCGGAGGGCTGGAACGCGCGCGGCAGGCGCAGCACGCGTTCGCTGTAGTGCGGTTCCAGCGAGGACGGCAGCGCGAAGTCGTCAGCGATCACTGCATCCAGCCACGATGCACCGGAGGTGCCGGGGTAGGCCAGCCAGTTCAACTGCAGCGGGGCAGGGCGCATCGCCAGTACTTCCGGCGTGCCGCCACCGCCCCAGCCGCGCAGGTCCAGCAGCAGGTCGATGCCCTGTGCACGGATGCGCGCGGCCGTATCGGCGTGGCGCAATCCCACCACGTCATGCAGCCGGGTGGCGGCCTGCAGGCGTTGGCGGATGCGGCTGCCATCGTCCGCGTTGAGCGCGAACAGATGCAGTTGCAGGGCCGGGTCGCGGCTCATCTGCTCCAGCAGCGCCACCGTCAGCAATCCGGTGGGATGGGCGCCGAAGCCGTTGGAAAGGAAGCCCACGCGAAGTGGGCCTCGTACGCGCAGCTTCGCCGGCGGCAGGGGCCGCACCGATGCCGCCACAGCGGCGGCGCGTGCACGCGCGCAGGCCAGCTGTTCGGCCGCGCTGGCGTCTTCGCTGAGAAACGCGAAGGGTTCCACTACGCCCTGGCCGGACACCAGTGCACCGCGCACCTGATCGGCCAGCGCATCCACGTCCTGCCAATCGCACAGGCGACGCTGCCAGGCGAGGCGTTGCGCGGCGATATATGGCTCATCGGGCATCAGTGCATGTGCGCGGCGATAGGCCGCTGATGCACCTTCGGCATCGTTGGCATCTTCCAGCGCGTGCCCCAGCCACAACGCGATGCCCGGGTGCTCCGGTGCCAGCGCCGAGGCCTGGCCCAGCAGCGTAGCGGCATCGGCATGCGCTCCTGCCATCCACGCCACCCGGCCGAGCCGTGCAAGCGCTTCAGGATGATTGGGCCGCAGCTGCAGTGCGCGCCGCGCGGCCTGCTCGCCGGCCGCGATATCGCCGGCTTCCAGTTCCAGGTCGGCCAGCATCACCCAGGCGACGAAGTCGCCGGGCTGGCGCGTGATCGCCTGCTGCAGTTGCTGCCGCTGCTGCCAGGCCGACATGCTGGTCAGCCCGCCGAAAGCTGGGCCAGGGCGTCGACCTGGTGCTCGTGGCTCAATCGCTGCAGCAGCGGATCGAGATCGCCGGCCAGTACGTTGGGCAGGTCGTACAGGGTCAGCCCTTCCACGCGGTGGTCGGTGATCCGGCCCTGCGGGAAGTTGTAGGTACGGATGCGCTGGCTGCGGTCGCCGCTGCCGACCTGTAGGCGCCGAGATTCGGCTTGCGCTGCGTCGTGGCGCTGGCGCTCGGCATCGAGTAGCTGCGCCTTCAGGCGTTTCATCGCCTTGTCCCGGTTGGCATGCTGGCTGCGTTCGGTCTGGCACTCCACCACCACGCCGCTGGGCACGTGGGTGATGCGGATCGCCGACTCGGTCTTGTTGACGTGCTGGCCACCGGCGCCGGAGGAGCGGTAGGTATCAATCCTCAGGTCAGCCGGGTTGATGACGATCTCATCGACTTCGTCGGCTTCCGGGATGATCGCCACGGTGGCCGCCGAGGTGTGGATGCGGCCCTGCGATTCGGTGGCCGGCACGCGCTGCACGCGGTGGGTGCCCGATTCGAATTTCAGGCGCGAGAACGCGCCCCGGCCGACCACGCGCGCCACCACTTCCTTGTAGCCGCCATGTTCGCCGGGGTTGTCCGATTCGATCTCGACCTTCCAGCCCTGTCGCTCGGCGTAGCGGGCATACATGCGGAACAGGTCGCCAGCGAAGATCGCCGCCTCGTCGCCGCCGGTGCCGGCGCGCACTTCCAGGAACAGGTTGCCTTCATCGCGCGGGTCGCGCGGCACCAGCAGCAGCGCCAGTTCCTGCTCCAGTTCCTGCAGGCGGGCCTGGGCGGCGGCGATCTCCTCGTCGGCCAGTTCGCGCAGGTCCGGATCGGTGCGCATGCTTTCGGCCGCGGCCAGGTCGGCCTTGGCACGCACTTCATCGGCCAGCGCGGTGGCGATCGGTTCGAGCTGGGAAAACTCACGCGAAAGATCGCGGAAGCGCGCGTTGTTGGCGACCACCTCCGGTTCGGCGAGCAGACGTTCCAGTTCTTCGCGGCGCTCGGCCAGCGCTTCCAACTTACGGCGCAGGGTCGGCGTCATCGGTTCTCACAGGTGGGTGGTGGTAACCCGGCGCAGCCGGGAACAGGCGCTCGGCGGCGCGGGTCAGGTCGGCGTCGCCGCTGAGCGCGGCCGCGCGCAGGGCGGCGGTCGGCGGGTGCAGCAGGCGGTTGGTCAATCCATGGGCAAGCAGTTCCAGCACTTCGTCGGCCGGCTTGCCGTTGGCCAGCTGCTGGCGCGCGCGCTCCAGCAGTTCGGCACGGGTGGCCTCGCCGAAGGCGCGCAGTTGCCGCAGCGGTGCCTGGTGGGCACTGGCCTGCAGGGTTTCGACGAAGCGCGAGACCTGCAGGTCGATGATCGTTTCCGCTTCGGCGGCCGCCTCGCGGCGGCTGCGGCGGTTGTCTTCCACCGCGCGCTCGAGGTCGTCCACGGTGTACAGGAACGCATCGTTGAGACTGGCAACGTCGGCCTCGATGTCGCGCGGCACGGCCAGGTCGAACAGCAGCATCGGCTTGTGCCGGCGTGCGCGCAGGGCGTTGGCCACTGCAGCACGGTGGATCACCGGTTCGCGGGCGGCGGTGGCCGAGAACACTACATCGGCCTCGGCCAGGTGACGCTCCAGTTCGGTCAGCGGCAGCGCCACACCGCCATGGCGGCTGGCCAGTTCCTGCGCATGGGCGAGGGTGCGGTTGGCGATCAGCAGCCGCCGCACCTTGCCTTCGCTGAGGTGGCGTGCGGCCAGCTCGATGGTCTCGCCGGCGCCGACCAGCAGCACGGTGGAATCGTCAAGGCGTGCAAATGCGTTCTGCGCCAGGCGCACCGCTGCCGAGGCCACCGATACCGGGTTGGCACCGACCTGGGTATCGGTACGCGCGCGCTTGGCCACCGAGAACGTCTGCTGGAACAGGCGGTCCAGGCGTTGGCCGAGCAGGCCGTGGTCGCGCGCGGTCGACCAGGCGTCCTTCACCTGGCCCAGGATCTGCGGCTCACCCAGCACCATTGAATCCAGCCCCGTCGCCACCCGGAACAGGTGGCGCACGGCATCGGCATCGGCGTGCTGGTACAGGTAGCCCTGCAGGTCGCCGGCCTGGCTCTGCAGCCACTGGTCCAGCGCCTGCGCGGACTCGGCCACGGCATACAGTTCGGTGCGGTTGCAGGTGGACAGCAGCACCGCCTCGGCGATCTGCGGGGTATCGCGCAGCGAACCGAGCGCGCGCGGCAACGCGTCACCGGCGAAGGCTGCGCGTTCGCGCAGTTCCACCGGTGCGGTCTGGTGATTCAGTCCGAGCACCCACAGGGTCATTGTTCAGTTGCTTGCGATAAGCTGCTGGCCATTGGACGACATTTTAAGGCCCCGATGCCGACGATGCCCGCATTGATTCGCATCCCCAGTGTTCTGCTGCTGTCTCTGGCCTGTGCGCAGGCCCTGGCGGCGGTGCCCGCCAAGGCGCCTGCACGGCCTGCGGTGACTGAGGAACTGGCGCTGGAGCCGGTGCTGGCCGGCGAGTTCGCCCTGCAGGCCGGCAAGCTGGCCGAGGCCGCGCGCTGGTACCTGCAGGCGGCCCAGCAGACCGACGGCGACGCCGGCCTGGCCGAGCGGGCGACCCGTATCGCCATGCTGGCCAACGAAGATGGCGCCGCGGCCAAGGGCCTGGCCCTGTGGCAGCAGCGTGCGCCGCGTTCATTGGCGATGCGCAGCGCCGCCGGTGCGCTGGCGATGCGCCAGGGCGACGTGAAGGCTGCGCGCAGCGAGCTTCAGGCCTTGTTGCAGGACCCGGGGGATGAGGGCTGGAAGTTCGCCCTGGGCGCCTTGATCGGCGGTGGCCGCGATCCGGCCGTGCCGGCCCAGGTGCTGGGCGAGCTGGTCGATGCCAACGCCATTCCCCAGAAGATCGAGGCCTGGCAGGAGTTTGGACGCCTTGCGCTGCGCATGGAGAAGCCCGAGCTGGCACGGCGCATGATCGATGAGGTGGTCAAGCGCTTCCCCGAGGAGCCACGCGTGGCGTTGCTGCGCGCCAGCCAGCTGCAGCAGGCCGGCCAGACCGACCAGGCGCTGTCGCTGCTGCATGGGGTGGAGCCGAAGACCCGTCAGGACCCGGAGCTGCGCAACGCGGTGGCCATCGCCTATGACAGCCTCGGCCAGCCGGCAGCGGCCGAGCGCGTGCTGGCGGTCGGTCCCCAGGATGTGCAGACGTGGGGCATGCGCGCTTCGCTGCTGGCCAAGCAGGGCGACAAGGCCGCGCTGTCCAATCTGTACAACGAACTGTCGCGGCAGGCGGCCAAGCCGGACCCGGCGCAGCGCCTGTTGCTGGGCAAGATCGCCGAGTACCTCAAGCGCTACCCGGAGGCGGTCAACTGGTATCACAGCGTTCCTGGCGGCGATGAGCTGAATGAAGCGCGCCTGCGCGCGGCCAATGCGCAGGGTCTGGCGGGCCGGCAGTCGCTGGCGCTGGATGAAGTGCATGCCATCCAGTCCGATGCCAGCGTGGATGACGATGTGCGGCGCGATGCGTATCTGCTGGAAGCCGAGCTGCGCCAGCGCGCCGACGACCTTCCCGGCGAGATCGACGCACTGGCCCGTGGCCTGGCCGCGTATCCGGACGAAAACGGCCTGTTGTATGCCCGTGCGCTGGCCTGGGAGCGCCGCGATGACATCGCCCGTGCCGAGGCCGACCTGCGCAAGATCCTGGTGACCGAGCCGGAGAACGTGCCGGCATTGAATGCACTGGGCTACACCCTGGCCGACCGGACCGGTCGCTACCAGGAAGCGCTCGAACTGATCGACCGCGCGCGCGTGGCCGAACCGGACAACGCCGCCATCGTCGACAGTTATGGCTGGGTGCTGTATCGGCTGGGGCGCAACGCCGACGCGCTGGTACAGCTGCGCCGCGCCTGGACGCTGGCCAAGGACCCGGAAATCGCCGCCCACGTAGGCGAGGTGCTGTGGGTGCTGGGCAAGCACGATGAAGCCCGTCACTTCTTCGAGGAAGCGGCCAGGCTCGACCCTGAAAACCGCGCGCTGCTGCGCGCCCGCGAGAAATTCAACCCATGAGTGTTTCCACGATCCGGCCGTTGCTGCTGGTGGCCGTGACCCTGGCCCTGAGTGCCTGTACCACCGTTGGCCGGCAGAAAACGCCGGCGCCGGCCGTGGTCACCACCGTTTCCGCCGAAGCGACCGCCGCCGAGGCCGCACGCGTGGACGCGCTGCGATCGGCGTCGGAGTGGAATTTCCAGGGCCGGGTGGCGGTCAGCAAGGGCAAGGATGGTGGCAGCGGCCGCATCGACTGGAAACAGGAAGGCCAACGCTATGTCGTCGAACTGAGCGCGCCGGTCACCCGCCAGAGCTGGAAGTTGAGCGGTGACAGCCATCATGAAGCCGGCCGTCTGGAAGGACTGGCCGGTGGTCCGCGAGACGGTGAAGACGCGCAGGCCCTGTTGCTGGAAGCCACCGGCTGGGACATCCCGGTCAACCAGCTGCCGGACTGGGTACGCGGCCTGGTCGCCGGAGACAGCGCTGGGCCGGAAAAGATCGAGCGTGATGCCGATGGCCGTCCGCGGCGCATGCAGCAGATGGGCTGGGTGATCCAGTATCTGGACTGGTACCCGGCCGAAGCCGGGCGTCCGGCCCTGCCGCGCAGGGTCGAGGCGGTCAATGGTGACGCCAAGGTGCGCCTGCTGGTCGACCAGTGGGGGCAGGGCGCGCCATGAACGCGCGGGTGGATGACGCGGGCTGGTCCTGGTGGCCGGCCCCGGCCAAGCTGAACCTGTTCCTGCATATCACCGGCCGCCGTGCCGACGGCTACCACGAGCTGCAGACCGTGTTCCGCCTGCTCGACTGGGGCGACCGGATCGGCCTGCGCCTGCGTGAAGACGGCCAGGTGCGGCGGCAGGGCGATGGCCTGGCCGGTGTCGCGGAGGCGGATGATCTGGCGGTTCGCGCAGCGCGATTGCTCAAAGAGGTGGCGAATGTCGAGAAAGGTGTCGATATCGTCGTCGAAAAGCACGTTCCTGCGGGCGGCGGTTTCGGCGGCGGTTCGTCCGATGCGGCCACCGTGCTGGTGGTGCTGAACCGGCTCTGGGGCGCGGGGCTGGACGAAAATACGCTGGCGGCGCTGGGCTTGCGCCTCGGCGCCGATGTGCCGGTGTTCGTGCGTGGCCACAACGCCTGGGCCGAGGGGGTGGGGGAGCGGCTGCGGCCGATCACCCTGCCGCAGGCCTGGTATGTGGTGGTCGAACCGGGCGTTCATGTGCCGACCCCGCTGCTGTTCGCAGATCCGGATTTGACGCGCGACAGTCCACAGGCGAAAATAGAGGACTTCGCTTCCGGCACGCTGGTCGGGAACGTGTTCGAACCGGTGCTGCGCCGCCGTGAGCCTGCCGTCGAGGCGGTGCTTGCTGCGTTGAGCGACATCGGCACGGCACGACTGACCGGTTCGGGAAGTGGTTGTTTCGTCGAGTTCGATTCGCAGGCTGCCGCCGAGCAGGGACGAGCGAAGTTGTCGAAGGAGTTGCGGGCAAGGGTGGCTGCGGGCGTTGCACGTTCGCCACTGCTGGATGCACTCGAGCAACACTGATTCATCAATGCAGGGGCGTCGCCAAGAGGCCCAAGGCACCAGGTTTTGATCCTGGCATTCGGAGGTTCGAATCCTCCCGCCCCTGCCAATGCGGCTGCGTCCGCGCCTTCCAGCGCATCACCTGCGCGGGACGTGGGAACAGCCGCGGTGTTGTCAGCAGCAGGGGCCGACGTGGTCCTTGCCGCTACCGGATCCCCGCCACTCGTCCCCGCCCGAGACAATCATGATGCAAGAGTCCCCGAACCTGCTGGTCTTTTCCGGCAACGCCAACAAACGTCTGGCGCAGAACATCTGCAAGGAACTGGGAGTCCGCCCGGGCAAGGCGCTGGTCTCGCACTTCTCCGATGGTGAAGTGCAGGTGGAAATCGAAGAGAACGTCCGCAAGCAGGACGTGTTCGTGATCCAGCCGACCTCGGCGCCGAGCGCGGAAAACCTGATGGAACTGCTGGTGCTGATCGACGCGCTCAAGCGCGCATCGGTGGCCAGCGTGACCGCCGTGGTGCCGTACTTCGGCTACTCGCGCCAGGATCGCCGCATGCGTTCCTCGCGCGTGCCGATCACCGCCAAGCTGGCGGCGAAGATGTTCAGCACCGCCGGCGCTGATCGCGTGCTGACCGTCGACCTGCACGCCGACCAGATCCAGGGTTTCTTCGATATTCCGGTCGACAACGTGTATGCCTCGCCGCTGCTGCTGGCCGACATCTGGCGCGCCTACGGCACCGAGAACCTGATCGTGGTGTCGCCGGACGTGGGCGGCGTGGTCCGCGCCCGTGCAGTGGCCAAGCGCCTGGATGACGCCGATCTGGCGATCATCGACAAGCGCCGTCCGCGCGCCAACGTCTCCACCGTGATGAACATCATCGGTGACGTCGAAGGCAAGACCTGCGTGATGGTCGATGACATCGTCGACACCGCCGGCACCCTGTGCGCCGCTGCTGCTGCCCTGAAGGCGCGCGGTGCGCTGAAGGTCGCCGCCTACTGCACCCACGCGGTGCTGTCGGGCCCGGCGGTGGACAACATCACCAATTCCCAGCTCGATGAGCTGGTGGTGACCGACACCATCCCGCTGAAGGACGCCGCGCGGGTGTGCAGCAAGATCCGCCAGCTGAGCGTGGCGGAAATGCTGGCCGAAACGATGCGCCGCATCGCCTTCGGCGAGTCGGTCAGCTCGCTGTACGTGGATTGATTTTTCGTCCTCGCCGGCAACGGCAGGGACACACCGGGCGCTTCTGGTCGCGGAAGTGCCTTCAACCGCCAAGCCGCAAGGCAAGGCAACAACCGAGTAGTCGAAAATGTCGAAGACCCATGAAATCAAGGTCACCAAGCGTGAACTGCAGCGTAAGGGTGCGAGCCGCCGCCTGCGTACCGCTGGTGTGATCCCGGCGATCGTGTACGGCGGCAACGCCGAACCGGTCGCCATCAGCCTGGACCACAACGAAATCTGGCTGGCCCAGCAGAACGAGTGGTTCTATGCCTCGATCCTGGACCTGAACCTGGACGGCCAGGTGCAGAAGGTGCTGCTGCGTGACATGCAGCGCCATCCGTACAAGCAGCTGATCATGCACCTGGACTTCCTGCGCGTGAACGAGAACGAGAAGCTGACCGCTTCGGTTCCGCTGCACTTCATCAACGAAGACACCTCGCCGGCTGGCAAGGCTGCCGACGTCGTGGTCGCCCACGAACTGAAGGAAGTGGCCATCAGCTGCCTGCCGAAGGACCTGCCGGAGTCGATCGAAATCGACCTGGGCGAGCTGAAGGCTGGCGACGTTGTGTACCTGTCGGACATCAAGCTGCCGAAGGGCGTGGAAATCCCGGCGCTGGCGCTGGGCAAGGACCACGACGACGCCATCGTCACTGCCAAGCACGGCAAGCAGGATGCTGCCGACGCTGAAGAAGCAGCGGCCGAGTAATACCCCGCGGCGCCTGTCCTTCGGGGCAGGCGCCGTATCTGGATGGAACGATGGCAGGATTGCGACTGATCGTCGGTCTGGGCAACCCCGGATCGGAGCACGCCCGGACCCGGCACAATGCCGGGTTTCATTTCGTTGAGGCCCTGGCTGAAAAAGCCGGTGCACGATGGAACGTGGACAGCAAGTTGTTTGGCGAGACCGCCAAGGTCGACATTGCCGGACAGACCGTGTGGCTGCTCAAGCCGGCCACCTTCATGAACCTCAGCGGCAAGTCGGTCACCGCCGCACAGCGGTTCTGGAAGATCGAGCCGGAGGACACCCTGCTGGCTCACGACGAACTGGACCTCGCGCCCGGCGTGGCGCGGCTGAAGTTCGACGGTGGCCACGGTGGACAGAACGGCCTGCGCGACACCATCCGCCTGCTCGGCCACGGCAGGTTCCATCGCCTGCGCGTGGGCATCGGCCATCCCGGCCACAAGGACCGCGTGGTGGGCTGGGTGCTGGGACGCCCCTCCAAGGACGATGAAGTACTGATCTCCCGCGCCATCGACGATGCGATCGACGTGCTGCCGTTGGCGGTGCAGGGCGATTTCAGCGAAGCGATGAAGCGGCTGCACACCCCGAAATAACCGGTAGTGCCGGCCGCTGGCCGGCAACGGGTGCCAACGGCCCCGGTAGGTGCCAACCGGCCCCGGTAGGTGCCAGCCGGCCTCGGTAGGTGCCAACCGGCCCCGGTAGGTGCCAACCTTGGTTGGCACAGATGTTGATCGACGACACCGAGATGGATTGGTCAAGCGGCGCGTGCGCTGTTTCACCAATCACTTTCACCCCAGAGAGCTGTCACCCATGGGTATCAAATGCGGCATCGTCGGCCTGCCCAACGTCGGCAAGTCGACCCTGTTCAACGCGCTGACCAAGGCGGGCATCGCCGCGGCGAACTTCCCGTTCTGCACCATCGAGCCCAACGTCGGCATCGTGCCGGTGCCGGATCCGCGCCTGAACGAGCTGGCGGCGATCATCAACCCGCAGAAGGTCATCCCGACCGCGGTGGAGTTCGTCGACATCGCCGGCCTGGTGGCCGGTGCGGCCAGTGGCGAAGGCCTGGGCAACAAGTTCCTGGCCCACATCCGCGAAGTGGATGCGATCACCCATGTGGTGCGCTGCTTCGAGAACGCTGACGTCATCCACGTCAACAACAAGGTCGACCCGATCTCGGACATCGACACCATCGATACCGAACTGGCCCTGGCCGACCTGGACAGCGTCGAGAAGGCACTGAACCGCGCCGAGCGTGCGGCCAAGGGCGGTGACAAGGACGCAGCGGCACGCAAGCCGGTGCTGGCCAAGCTGCAGGCCGCGCTGGCCGATGGCAAGGCCGGCCGTTCGGCGGGCCTGGACGAGGAAGAGAAGGCGCTGGTGCGCGATCTGTTCCTGCTGACCCTGAAGCCGGTGATGTACATCGCCAACGTGCTGGAAGACGGTTTCGAGAACAACCCGCACCTGGACGCCGTGCGCGCCCGTGCCGCCGAAGAAGGCGCGCAGGTGGTGCCGGTGTCGGCGGCGATCGAAGAAGAGCTGTCGCAGCTGGATGACGAAGACCGCGATACCTTCCTGGCCGACCTTGGCCTGACCGAGCCTGGCCTGAACCGTGTGATCAATGCGGCCTACAGCCTGCTCGGCCTGCAGACCTACTTCACTGCCGGTGTAAAGGAAGTCCGCGCGTGGACCGTGCGCAAGGGCGCCACCGCGCCGCAGGCTGCCGCGGTCATCCATACCGACTTCGAGAAGGGCTTCATCCGCGCCGAAACCATCGCGTATGACGACTTCATCAAGTACAAGGGCGAAGCCGGTGCGAAGGAAGCCGGTCGCCTGCGCCTGGAAGGCAAGGAATACCGCGTGCAGGAAGGTGACATCCTGCATTTCCGCTTCAACGTCTGATCGACGACGCAGCGCAGTGATTGTCCACAGGACCCCGCAATGCGGGGTCTTGTTGTATCGGGCGCCTGTCAGAAGGGGCGCACGAGCAGTGCCGCTGCGCGCTTCTGCTGCGGAAGCGCCAGCGCAGTGCTGCCGGTGGCCGTGGACAGAAATTCACCACGCCTTGAAACGCTTGCCGTGCAGGGCTCGCAGCTACTTGTCCACACCAAACCCCCACGGCTTTCCACGCGATGTGTGGAAAACCATCAAAGCGCTTGGACAAAAAACAGCCACACCCTGAAACGCTTGCGGCATAACGTTCAAGCCGGGTTGTCCACATCAAGTCCGCAGCGCTTTCCACCTGCTGTGTGGAAAACATGCACCTGCGGGCGCGGTGGATTGATTGGATAAAAAATGACCAGGTCTGAAAACGCTTGTCGTGCGTGGCTCATGGCCACTTGTCCACATCCAACCCCCATCGATTTCCACGCGTGGTGTGGAAAACAACAAGGGGTCCGACGACACATCGCCGGACCCCTCGCTGGGATCACCCGTCGCAGCGCTTACCAGCGGTAAGAGACGCCCAGCTGGCCGCTGGTATCGCGGAAGCCCATGCCACCGGTCTGGTGGCTGATCTCACCCCAGCCGCGCCAGCCGCCCGACAGATTCACCTGCACGCCGGCCTTGGCTTCGTAGATGTCACGCGGCAACTGCCGGCGCAGGTGTTCTCCGTCCACGGCGATGGTCGCGTCGTTGCCACCGGACCACCAGTTCACCGCGACGAACGGCTGTACCTGCCCCTGGCGCTGCGTCAGCGAACGCGTGTACAGGCGCAGCCCCACACGCGTGGTGGTGCTGTCCTTGTCGAGTCCTTCAACCACCGTGCCGTTGGCCTCGACCACGCGGTCGGCGTCGTAGCGGCTGTGGATCACCTGCAGTTGTGGCTCCAGGTAGACACCGCGCTGGGCCGTGCGCTGCACGGGCAGCACATAGCCTGCCTCGGCCGAACCGGTCCAGCTGTGCGAACGATAGTGCTCCTTCTGCAGCCCTTCGCCCTGCACGCTGTTGCGGAAACGCCCGTACTGCAGCCAGCCGTCCACATACGCACCGTGCTCCATCCGCGCGTCCTGCAACCAGGTCGTATACAGGCCCAGGCTGGTGCCGTTGACCACACCGTGCGCGGTGTAACCGGTCACCTGCGAGCGACTGTCATTGCGTGCCCGGCCCTGGCCGGCCATCACACCTGCCTGCAGCTGACCGCCGGCATTGGCTTCGAAGCGACGACCGACGCCCAGCAGCACGCTGTTGAGCTCGCTGTCCACATCCACCTGGTGGCCGCGGCTGCCGGGCGCGCTGCTGCGCACCTGTGCCCAAGCAATGGCGTCGCTGCCACCACCGTTCGCCTCGGCAGGATCACCGCTGCGGTCGTACAGGCTGTGCCGGAACATGCCCAGCGCACTGCTCTGGTTGGCCATGTATACCGCCGGCTCCGGACGCTCCACGCGCGGCGGTGCCGGCGGCAGTGGCGGATCGACCGGCGGAACTACCGGCGGATCGATCGGCGGAGCAGGCGGATCGATCGGCGGAGTCGGCGGATCAATCGGCGGATCAATCGGCGGACCGGGCGGTTCCGGCGGGTCGACCGGAGGGACGTATTCCGAGCGCAGGTACCAGTTGCCGTCATCCGGCGTGGAGACGCCGCCCTTGTACAGGAAGTAGTCGTAAGCGCCGGCCACCGCGCGTCCCTGCAGCGAGAACTGCGCATCGGACTGGCCGCCCACGCTGATCAGGCGGATGCCTTCGCTGGTCAGGGCACCGGCGCCCCCTGCGTTGCGCACGCTGACGGAGGCGGTGCCACTGCTGTTGCCCTGGATCACCAGCTGGTCACCCAGCGAGGCATCGTCGCCCAGCGCGCGGTTGAACAGCCAGTGGCCATCGTTGCCGACATAGTCGCCGGTGACGGTCAGGGTCTTGAAGTCGTCGGTGGTGGGGGCGACGAAGGCGATGGTGCCGGCATGGTCCAGCGAGCCGACGCTGGAACTGGAACGCACGTTCCATTGGCTGCTGCCGTCCATCGCCAGCTGCGCGACCTGGTAGCCGGAGTCGCTGCGCAGCGCGCCGTTGAACACGGTGCCGTTGCGCAGCGTCATCTGCACGTTGGCGGTGGCGCTGTCGACCACCACATCGCCGGTCAGGCGGCTGTTGTCGGCAGTGAACAGAATGTCTGCGGTGGCGACTGAACTTCCATCGGTGAACACCGTGTCGCTCACCCGCAGCAGGCGGCCACCGTCGAGGTTGCCCTGCCGGCGCGCGATGACATCGGTGTTGTTGAGCGTCAGCTCGTGGTTGCTGCCCTGCAGCCAGAGCGCGGGGCCGTCCTGGGTCTGCAGGCTGCTGTTGTTGAACACCAGGCGGTCCCAGTACGGCCCGAACACCGTGATGTAGGAGCGATAGGCACCCGAATTCGTGCCCTGCGCATGGATGCTCAGGTTGTCGGCGGTGAGCTTGGCCGTGTTCATCTGCACGATGCCGAACGAGGATGCACCCAGTGTGGTGATCGAGCCTCCGTCCAGCTGCGCATCGGCCGTGCTGCCGCCAAGGAAGACGCCGCCACCGCCGGTGCCGTAGGTGGTGATGTCCAGGTTCTTGGCGCGGATGCGCGAGTAGGGCGTCGGCGGATTGCTGCCCGAGGCACGCAGGCCGTAGACCCCATCGCCGTGGGTATCGATGCTGCCGCCGGTGATCGTGGCGGTACCACCCCAGACGTCCACGCCATGGCCGTAGCCGTTGTCGCCATAGGTGCTGAGCCTGGTATCGGTGAGGTCGGCCAGCGAGTCCGCGCCGGACAGCCAGATGCCGGAATAGCCGTCGCGCACGGTGAAGTGGGCACCGTTGGTGGTCAGCTTGGCCCAGCTGTTGACGTTGACGCCGTAGCCGCCGACGGTCTCGAAACGGCCGCCGGTGATATCGGCAGTGGAGTACACGCGGTTGCCACTGTTGCCGAGCAGGCGGATGCTGCTGCCGCTGCTGCTGGCACTGCCGCCCACGATCTGCAGCGTGCCACCGTTGTCGATGTCGAAGTAGCCGTTGACCACGTCCACGTCGCGCAGCGACAGCACGCTGCCGCTGCCGCCGGAGGACAGACGGCCGCTGTAGCCGCTGCTGGCTTCGTCGAAGGTCATCTTCAGCGATTCCAGCGACAGCAGCGCGCCACCCTCGGCGTACACTGCGCTGTTGGCACCGTTGTTGATCTCCGTACCGGTCACGTGCAGTTCGCTGCCACGCCCAGTGGAGTACAGAGCATGTCCGGCGCTGCTCACACTGCCGCCATTCAACCAGAGCTTGCCACCACCGGTGGCATTGACCGTGCCGTAGCCCGAACCGTTCCGGTAAGCATTGATGACCAGGTTGTTGGCCCGGATCACGCTACCCGCACCGCTGGCGTTCAGCGCATAGCCGACGGTGGTGCTGCCGTTGCCGATCTGCAGGATGCCGCCCTCGATGACGACGCTGCCACCGGCGCTGGCAAGGATGCCGCTGCCGCCGCCGGTGCTCGAGATCCAGCTGCCATCGACCGTAATGCTGCTGCCAACACCATTGGCCTCCAGCGCGTAGCCGCCTGCACTGTGCTGCAGGGTGTCGTCGGCGCCCAGCTGCAGGCTGCCACCATCGGTAACCTTCAACGGCCCCTGCAGTTCGGCCGCATGCACGGGCAGGGCGGCCCACAAGGCGCTGGCCAGCAGGCTGGGAATCAGGGGAAGGCGCGCCACGCGCGCGCAGGCGGGCGCACGGCGGCGCCGTGGGGGAGAGGCGTTCATGCTGTTGGATTCCTGTGGCAGGGCGCAGCGCGGCTGCGCGATCTGGCGCGGCAGGGCCGCGTCGCTGTGGAAACCGCGTGCGATGGCCGCTGCAGGCGCCATCCGGTTTCCCTCCCGCCGGTAACGCGATGACGATGGGACGTCGTCACCGTGGCGGGATGCATCCAGACTAGAAATCAGCCCTGTCCTATGGAATCAGGCGTTTCCTAAAGCACTTCGTGCCCGGCGCATGGGCCGGGCACGGTTCAGCGTTGTGGACGCCTCAGGCGAACAACGAGGCCTGCAGGCAGTACTCGATCAGCGCCTGGTCGCTGTCCACGCCCAGTTTGCGCATCGCGCTGATCTTCTGGGTGCTGACCGTCTTCGCGCTGCGCTGCAGTTGGCGGGCGATGTCTCCCACGCTCATGCCGCCGGTGAACAGGCGGATCACTTCCAGTTCCCGTGGAGAAAGACGCGCCAGCACCACCGCGGCATCGGCCGGTTCCGCCGCGGCAACCGGCATCAGTCCGGGCGGGCGATAGATGCGGTCGGCCAGCACCGTGCGCAGCGCCTGCACCAGGCTGCCCAGGCCGTGGCTCTTGAGCACCACGCCGCCCGCGCCAGCGGCATACATGGCCGCCACCAGCGAAGGGTTGGAGACCATCGTCAATACCAGTACATGCGTGTCCGGGAAGCTGCGGCGCAGGAACGAGATCAGCTTGATGCCATCGCCGAAGCTGTCACCACCGGGCATGCTGTAATCGGTGATCACCGCATGGGGCTGGGTGCTCGTCATCAACTCGATCAGAGTCGCCGGATCGGCGGCCTCGCCGACCACGTCCAGGTCCAGTTCGCCGGCCAGGACATCGCGGATGCCGGCAAGCACGATCGGGTGGTCGTCAGCGATGAGGATGCGGGTGGTCATGGCAGTGTCGGGTTGCGGGAAGGTGAGGGGGCGGCGACGTGCGTCAATGGTTCCAGCAGCCGCTGCAGGCGCCGTTGGAAATGGTCGAGCGCCCCGGCCAGCGCAGGCAGCGTGTCGCCGTCGCCGATCTGTTGTTCGATCTGCTGGCCGTGTGCCACCAGTGCCGGTGCGCCGACGATCACCAGCGCGCCGCGGATGCGGTGCAGCACCTGTGCCACGCGTTCGGGCGAGGCATCGCCGATCGCCCGCTGCAGGCTGTCCAGGTCGGCCTGCATGGTCTGCACGAACAACGCCTGCATCTTTTCCGGAACCTGCAGCGGAGCATCGGCATCGTCGTCGCTGGGTTCGCTATGCGGCCCGGCCGTGACCTGGGTCAGCAGGCGCTGCAGTGCTGCCAGGGTGATCGGCTTGACCAGCACCCCCTGCATCCCTGCCTCGTGGCAGCGTTGCCGTTCGGCCGGGTCGGCGTTGGCGGTTGCGCCATGGATCGGTACGCCTACCCCACGCGCGCGCAATGCACGGGCCAGACCGTAACCGTCCAGTCCCGGCATGTTGAGGTCGGTCAACACCAGGGCAAAAGGACGCTGTGGCCAATAGCGCAGGGCCTCATTGCCGTCGCTGGCGACCACGGCGTGGCAGCCGAGCTGCTCCAGCTGGTCACGCAGGATCGCCTGGTTGATCGGGTTGTCTTCGGCGACCAGCACCTGCAGCCCGCCGAACCTGCGTGTCGCGGGCAGACGCCCGTTGACCTCGGCGGGCAGTGCTCGCCCGGCTGCAGCCGCCAGCGCCATCACGATCGCATCCAGGCGATGCACGCCGACCTGCCAATGTCCCTGCACCTGTTGCGGCTGCATTCCGCCTTCGCGGCAGGCCACCACCTGCGGTCCACTCCACGCAGGCGCACCCTCGTCCAGCACAAGGTCGAGCATCACCGTGCCAGGGTCGACAAGCGCCGGCGCATCCTCGCGGTGCACGCTGGCCTGTGCGCCACGCTGCTGCAGCCGATCGCATATCGATTGTGCAAACTCGCGAACGCTGCCGCGAACCTGCACCGGCAGCCCTGCCGGCAACTGCGGTGAAGCCGCCTGCAGTGGGTCGGGCGTTGCCTCAGGCAGCGGCAGTTCGACCGAGAAACTGCTGCCCAGGCCGCTTTCGCTGACCACCCGCAGGTGGCCGTCCATCATCGCGGTCAGGTGTGCACAGATCGCCAGGCCCAGTCCGGTGCCACGCATGGCATCGGTGCCCGGGTTGGCCTGGAAGAAGGGTTCGAACAGATGTGCCTGGTGCTCGCTGGCGATGCCGATGCCGGTATCGGCCACCTGCCAGCGCAGCCAGCAGCGATCATCGACGTGCTGTGCACCCAGGCGCACCACGACCCGACCGCTGTCGGTGAACTTCAGCGCATTGCTGATCAGGTTGTTGAGGATCTGGCGGATGCGCGCGGCATCACCGTTGACCGCAGCCGGTACGTCCGGGTCGATGCAGGCGTAGAACTGCAGGCCCTTGTGTGCGGCGGCAGCGGCGTAGGAGTCCAGTGCGTCCTCGGTCAACCGCACCGGATCGAACGCGCCGGGTTCCAGGCTCAGCTGGTCGGCCTCGGCCTTGCTGACATCCAGGATGTCGCTGATCAGCTGCATCAATGTCGATGACGAGCGCTGGATCGTGTCCAGGTAGTCCTGCTGGCGCGCATCCAGCGGGGTCAGGCCAAGCAGTTCCAGCGTGCCGAGCACGCCGTACAGCGGGGTGCGTATTTCATGGCTCATGGTGGCCAGGAACTGGCTTTTGGCGCGGTTGGCCTGGTCGGCCGCGCGCCGTGCCTGCTGCAGCACCTGCTCGGCCTCGTGCTGGCTGCTGAGATCGATGAACAGGCACAGCACAGCCGGTTCGCCGCGATAGCGCGCGGGCGTGGCGGTGATCAGCAGGTGGCGGTTGTCCGGCGTGGTGTAGGCCAGGCCGTCGCCCGCGGCAGTGCCGCCGGCGGCGAGCACACTGCGTCGCCAGGGCCCGTGCCAGCCACCCTCGTCGTGGTCTTCCCCCAACCACTGACGCGCCAGCGCGTTGTCCAGCAGCACGCGGCCATCGGTGCGACGCAGCAGGCACAATCCGATCGGTGCGTTGTCGAGGATGGTGCGGCTGAAGGCTTCGCTTTCCAGCAACCGCGCATGGTTGCGGCGCAGTGGTTCGATCACTGAACGCCGGTAGGCACGCAGGATCAGCACGCCACCGGTGGCCAGCAGCAGTGCCACCACCATGCTGCCCAGCAGGGGCCCGCGCGGGTGCTGGAACACCTGTTGCCAGCCCACGTGATACACCGCCAGCCAGCCGTGTTCGCTGCGCATTCGGAACAGCAGGCCGTCCAGTCCCGCGCGCCAGGACGTAGCGGCGCGGCTGGCATCGCTGGCATCACCGAGCAGCAGGCGGCCGTTGCCATCGAACAGTGACATCCGTTCGAACACCGGCGTACCCATCACCTGGCGGTAGTCATCGACGCGGCCGGGATCCAGCAGGCAGGCCACGGCGGCCAGTGACTCGTCCTCGTTCTCGCCCCACAGGCGGGCATCCTGCGGCGCGTGCGCGATGGCAAGCAGCCGGGTCTGGCCTTCGCGCCAGGCCACCGGTGTCCAGACCACGCTGCCGCGGCGCAGCGCTGGACGTTCGCGCAGGACCTGGTGGATGGCGGCCAGTGCCGGATGCAGGTGATGCGGGCTGCTCTGGCCCGGATCACCACGCGTTGTCTGGATCGGCGCAAGCAGGCCACGGCGGCCCTGGCCATCGACCAGCAGGCATTGCGGAGGCGGAAACCGGGAGGCCGCCCAGAAGGCGCCGTAGAAGCGCAGGAAGCGGTCGCCCAGTTCGTCCGCTGCCTGTGCCGAAGCGCCGCTGTCGGCACCGATCCGGGCGAAACTGGCGAACAAGGGGCTGGGCGGCACACGCGAGGCAGATTCGTCCACTGGCTGCCCGCGACTGCCCACGTCATGCAGGCGCCATTGCCGCAGGAAGCGGTCCTGTTCCTGCAGCGTGCCGTCCAGGCGACGGAAGTGATAGCGGATCTTGCTCTGTTCTTCGTTGAACAGCTGGCTGCCGGTGGACAGCAGCAGGCCGGCCTGCAGGGTTGCCAGCACCACCACGCCAATCAGCAGGGCATGTACGCGCAGGGAGCGGCGGGCGAGTCGGCGTACGGGAGCGGCCTCGGCCGGCATGGGCAGGTCTCGGAGCAGTAGGCGGTCGATGGCGGCCCCGAAGGGCCCGGGGCACGGCCGGTACCGCCGCGCAGAGAGGATCGTCAATGACTCTTGATGGGATTGTGAAGCCTTCCAGCCTCGACTGTCAGCGCGATGCTGCACGGCTGCCGCGCGCGCCCTCATCCGGAGCATCTTCGTCCAGCAGTCGGGTGAAGTCGTCCGAGGGCAGCGCCTGCGAAATCAGGAAGCCCTGTACCTGGTTGCAGCCGAGCTGGCGCAGCGCGGCCAGATCGGCATCGCTCTCCACGCCTTCGGCAACGATGGTCAGGCCGAGCTGGTTGGCCAGCGCGATCACGGTGGTCAAGGTCAGGTGCAGGGCGGGATCGCGCGCGCAGCCGCTGACCAGCGCACGATCGATCTTGACCTCGGTGAAGGGGGTGTTGACCAGGTTGTGCACCGAGCTCAGGCCTTGGCCGAAGTCGTCCTGGGCCAGGCCGAACCCCTTCATCCGCAACCGGCACGCGCCTGCATAGAAGTCGCTGACGTGGCGGGTGGTGCTGTTCTCCATCAGTTCGAAGCACAGGTCAGCCGGGTTGCCGCCGGCGGCCAGGGTCAATGCCAGCAGCTCATCGGGAAGATCGGATTGCTCCAGCAGATGCGGTGGCAGGTTGATCGATACCGGCACGCGGAATCCCTGGGAGCGCCAGCGCGCCTGCGCCTGGATGCTGGCGGTGAGCATCGCGCGCAGCAGTTCGCCCTCCAGGCCATGGCGGCACAGTGCCGGCAGGAAGCTTCCAGGCGCCAGTGTTCCGAGCTGCGGATGGCGCCAGCGCACCAGTGCTTCGGCGGCAACCACGCGCCCGGACTGCAACGACTTCTTCGGCTGGAACCAGGCAGTCAGGCTGCCGTCGGCCAGCGCCTGCCGCAGCTGCACCGCGTCCGGCTCGGGAGTCAGCGCGGCCGGGCTGGTGCGTACGGCTGGCCGGGTCTGCGCCAGTGCATCGAGCAGCGCATCGACATCGCTGGCGGCGACCGGCTTGGCCAGCAGCCCGACCACGTCCAGGCCCAGTGATTCAGCCATCAACCGTGCCGAACTCATCATCCGCCGCGAGGCTGCGCTGACCACGGCAAGCCGAGGCGGACGCGGCTGCGCGGCCAGTGCCTGGATGAACTGGATGCCATCCTGGCCGGGCATCAACAGATCGCTCACCACCAGGTCATAGGCCTGGCAGGCACACAGGGCGATAGCCGCATCGACGTCTTCGCAGGCGTCGACCTGCACGCCGGCGCGCGCGCTGAACAGATTGACGAGATAGCCGCGTTGGAACGGCTGGTCTTCCAGGATCAGGACACGGCGGGTCATGCAGGATCTCCTTGGCGAACGGCGGAAAGCGCCTGACGCAGGCGTGCGATGTCGATGGGTTTGCTCAGATAGCCCTGCATGCCACTGGCCAGGCAGCGCTCGCGCTCCTCGGCGGTAGCGTTGGCGGTGGCGCCGATCACCGGCAGCAGAACGCCCTCCGCCCGCAGCCGGCGCGCCAGGGTGTGGCCGTCCATGCGCGGCATGTTGATGTCGGTGACCACCAGGTCGAAGTCATGGGTCTGGCACAGCTGCAACGCCTCGACACCATCCTGCGCAAGCTCCACCTCGCAGCCCAGGGCCTGCAGCTGTTCGGCCAGGATCACCCGGTTGATGGGATTGTCTTCCACGGCCAGCACCCGCAGTCCCAGCGGGCCTGGCTGCACATCGCGCGCTGCGGTCGGCAGCGTTGCGCATTGGCGCTGCTGGCGTGCCACCGCCAAGGCGATCGAGGACATGCCATGCAGGGTGACCAGCAGCGCGCCATCGGCGGCAGGTGCCGGTTGGTCGCCACCATCGATCGAGGCCAGCACCCGCGGTCCCTGCCAGGCCAACGGCTGTTCCGCCTCGCCATCCATCAGGATCGCGCCGGCGTGGTCGAGCAGGGCAGGATCGCCCTGCAGCGGCTGCGCATTGGCACCCCAGCGGCGCAGCCAGCCACAGGCACTATCGACCAGCTCGCGATCGCGGCCGCGCACGTAGACCGGCGGTTCGGCCAGCAACGCGGGGCCATCCTCGGTCGCCGCCAGCACCGGCAAGGGCAGGCGCACGGTGAAACTGCTGCCCAGTCCCGGCTCGCTGACCACGCGCAGTTCGCCACTCATCAAGCGCACCAGGCGGTCGCTGATCGACAGGCCCAGCCCGGTGCCCTGCGCACTGGCAGCGCCACGGACCTGACGGAAGGGCTCGAACAGGCGTGCCTGTTCCTCGGTGGCGATGCCCACGCCGGTATCGGTGACCTGCCAGGCCAGCACGCTCGACTCGCCTTCGCGCTGCACCAGTCGTACGCGCAGCACCACCCGGCCATGCTCGGTGAACTTGATGGCATTGCTGAGCAGGTTGCCCAGCACCTGGCGGATCCGGTCGGCATCACCGAGCACCCGTGTCGGCAACCGGGGATCGGTGCACACCAGTACCTGCAGGCCTTTGCGCGTCGCCGCAGCGGCGAAGCTGCGCAGCACGCTCTCGGTCAGCTCGCGCGGCGAGAACGATGCCGGCTCAAGGCTCAGCTGGCCCGACTCGATCTTGGACACATCCAGCACGTCGCTGATCAGTTGCAACAGCACCGACGAGGAACTCTCGATGGTGCGCAGGTACTGCGACTGGCGCGCATCCAGGGGCGTGCGACCGAGCAGCTCCAGCGTGCCAAGCACCCCGTACAGCGGCGTGCGGATCTCATGGCTCATGGTCGCCAGGAACGCGCTCTTGGCCTGGTTGGCGGCGTCGGCCGCCTGCCGCGCCGAGGACAGCGCCGCCTGCGCCTGGCGATGGCGTGAGATGTCATGGAACACGCACAGCAGCACGTCGTCATCCTGGTAACGGCAGGCCGCATGCAGTACCTGCAGCTGGCGACCGTCGCGTGCGGTGAACTCCAGCCCGCGACCGCGTTCGCCGGCATGCCCGCGCCACGGTGCCTGCCAATCGCTGTCCGTGCCTTCCTCGCCCAGCCAGTCGCGCAGCAGCTGGTTGGACAGCAGCAGCTGGCGGTCGCTGCGGCGCAGGACACAGATGCCGACCGGCGCCAGGTCGATCACCGTGGAACTGAAATCCAGGCTTTCCAGCAGGCGCCGGTGCTGCAGCAGGGCCGGCTGGATCAACTGGCGGTCGACGCGATGCCGCAGCAGGCGCAGCGCGATGCCCGCCAGCAGCAGCAACGCACTGCTGATCAGCAGCGAGGTCGCCATGTCGCCGAGCAGCAGGCGTGGAGGCAGGTGATAGACCAGCCGCCAGCCGTCATTGCCTACGCCCTTCACCAAGGCCACGCCGCGTGGCAGGCCTGTGCTCCAGAGCACGCCGAAACTGTCGTCCTGGCGCTGCTGCAGTGCTTTCCAGCCTGCGCTGTCCAGGCGCGGAGCCAGGCTCGACAGGGCGGGCTGCCCGTCGCGGTCCAGCAGGGCGTAGCCGCCGATGCCCTGGCCATCGATCATGTCCGAGGCGGCCGCACTGTCCAGCAGCAGCATCAACCACTGGCCCGGTTGCGGTCCGGCCTGTACCGGTTGTGCCAGAGCGACCCCGGCGTCGCCCGCGCGCAGCCAGTACACCGGATCGGTACCGGCAAGCGTGCCGCTGCGCTGCCGCAGTACATGCAGCGTGGGCAGGCCGGCGATGTCCACGTCGGCCTGGCCGCCGGCCAGCCAATGCGTTCCCTGCGCGTCGACCAGCAGCAGATGGGTCTGCAGGGTCTGCAGCGTGTGTTCTGCGCGCGGCGACAGCAGCAGGCGCTGGCCCGGCTTGCCACCCGGCCCGTCCAACGGCAGCTGGCGTACGCCCTCGCTGGACGGCGCCGACGGATCACCCACCACCACCGAATCGCCCAGATAGCGCAGCAGGGCCTCACGCTGGTCGAAGTAGATCTGCGCCCTGTACGCGGCGGCATTCATGTCGCGGCGGTGGCTGGAGATATCTTCGGTCAACGCGGTCAGCAGGTAGAAGCCGGTGGCGGCAGCCAGGCACAGGAACACGCACACCGTCAGCCAGCGCAGCAGCACCGAGGCGGTGGTCGGCGGTGCGACCAGGGGCAGGGAAGGGCGAGGGAATCGGAACATGCACCGATCCTAGGGAGGACCGTCACCCGCCCGGAATCAGCCATGTCCTAAAAAGCGGCGCGCCCGCCGTGGAGGCCGCCGCCGGCGGGGGAACCGTTCAGGCTGGGGCAGCGGCTGGCGGTCAAAAAAAGACCCCCGCCGAAGCGGGGGTCTGTGGCGAGCCAGCAGCAGGGCGTCCTTACAGCGCGCTGCCACCGAACTTGTGGGTGTACTGCAGGTTGATGGTACGGCCGACGCTGTCGAACCAGGACACGTCGTAGTACGGGTACGCCGTATAGGTCTTGTCCTTCGGCGGCATCTTGTTGAACACATTGACCACCGACAGCGACAACCGCGAGTGATCGTCGAAGCGGTACTGCAGCGAAGCGTTGTAGCGGTAGGTCGCCTTGATCCACGGGCTGTCGCCGCTTTCCTCGTCGAACACCTGGTCGTAGCTGTCCGAGGTCGGCAGCTTGCCCAGGCGCGAGCCGTACACGGTGGCCGACCAGGCGTCCTTTTCCCAGGTCACGCTGACGCTGGTCTTGGTGCGGGGAATATCGAAGCCGCTGTTGATCGCGAACTGGTCTTCGGTCACATCGCCGGCATAGCGCTGGAAGTCATGCTTCTTCACCCAGGTGTGGGTGCCATTGAAGATGAAGTCGCCGATGCCGGTCTGCAGGCGGTAGCGCAGGCCGACGTCGATGCCGGAGGTGGACTCGCGCGCCACGTTGATCGGATTGACGTGCACACCGTACAGACGGCCGTCGGCGGTGCGGGTGATGCGGGCCAGGGCATCCACGCAGGTCGGCGAACCGATGTCGGCGCTGCCCAGGCGGCAGTTTGCTTCGCTGGCCAGGATCGTACGCACGTCCATGTCCTGCACCTGGTCGCGCATGTCGATGTTGAACCAGTCGGCCGACAGGTCCAGGCCGGTGGCCGGCGACCACACGAAGCCCGCGCTCCAGGAGGTGCTGGTTTCCGGTTCCAGCTCGCGGTTGCCACTGCGGCTGCGGATCACGTTGCGCTCGTAATCGGCGCAATCATCGGCGGCGTCGGCGCGGCAGTTGTACAGATCTTCCGCGCTGGTCTCGTCGTTGCCCGGGCCGGCGAACACATAGTGCAGGTCCGGCGCACGGAACGCGGTGCCGTACGAGCCGCGCACCAGCAGCGTGTCGATCGGGCGCCATTCCAGGCCGCCGCTCCAGGTCGCCTTGCCGATGGTGTGGCCCGAATAGCGATACTGGTCGTAACGGCCGGCCACGCTCAGGTTGACCGTCTCATGCAGCGGCATGCGCAGCTCGGCGGCAGTCGCCCAGCGGTTGCGCGAGCCCTTGCCGTCCGAATCCTTCCAGCTGTAGTAGTAATAGTCGGTCGCCAGCGGGTCCGGGTTGAGCGCGTAGGCCTGCTGGCCCACTTCCACCGTCGCGGCAAAGCCGGCATCGCCACCGGGCAGGGTGAACAGCGACCCATTGGTCAGGGTCAACGCAGCCGTCTCGGTGCGCGACTTCGGCGTATAGGTGGTGCGTGCGGCGATCGAATCGTACTCGGCACGGGTCAGCGGCCGGTACAGGCGCGACGGATCGGCGTTGTAGATCGGGAAGCCGTCCTCGTCCTCGCCCAGCTGCGGGCCCAGGAACAGGTCGTTGGCCTTGGATGCGATGATCTGCGCCCAGCTGATCCGCGACTGGTACTGCGAATGGCTCAGTGCTGCTTCGTAGTCCCACTTGCCCGTCAGGTTGCCCTTGAAGCCGGTGGTCACGCTGAAGGTCTTCTGCGTGCTGCGCACCATCGCATTGTCCAGCCCGCCCATTTCCTCGGGCGAGAACTGGCGCTGCCAGAACTCGATCTCGCCGGTGGCTTCATTGTTGAAGTAACCCGACTCATCGCCGTCGGCGGCCATGCGGCCCCACTTGGTGACATCGCGCATCAGTGACATCGTGTGGTAGCCCAGCTGCACGTCGGCGAACCACTGCTGACCGTTGTCGAAGTCGTAGCTGAGCGAGGCATAGCCGTTGGCGCCGCGGCGCTTGCTGAGGATCGTGCCGTAGCCGATCGAGCTGTCGCTGCCGCAGTAGTAGCCGTAGCGCGGACGGAACGCGCGGTAGGTGCTGCCCTGGTTCTGCCCGGCCAACGCCTCGCAGGTCGCCGCGCCCGGGTCCAGGTAGTCATCGTTGTAATCGGTGCGCAGGTAGGAACGACGGGCGATGCGCGCGCCTTCGGTCGGGCCGTCCTGCGTCGAGTCCTGGATGTCGCGGTCGTAGGCCCACAGCGGCGTCTGCGACTGCAGTTCGACGCTGTACACCGCGTTGAAGTTGCCGCTGCTGAAGCCGCTGGCCAGGCTCATGTCGAACGACTCACCACCGCCTTCGGTGGTGGTGCCCATGCGCATGTCGATGGTGGTGCCATCGGCCTTCTTCTTCAGGATGAAATTGACCACGCCGGCGATTGCATCCGAGCCGTAGATCGCCGACGCGCTGCCGGTCAGCACTTCAATGCGGTCGATCATGCCCAGCGGAATGTTGGACACATCGGTGAAGTTGCTGCGGCCCTTGAACGGCATCGGGAAGTCGGCGATGCGACGGCCGTTGACCAGCACCAGGGTGTGGTTCGGGCCCAACCCGCGCAGGTCGACCTGCTGCGCACCCGGCGAGAAATCGGCCCCGCCGGAGGACTGCTGGCTCTGCGTCTCACCGCCGTTCTGGGTCATCGCGCGCAGCACGTCCGGCACGGTGGTGAAGCCGCTGGAGCGGATCTGCTCTGCGTTGATGACAGTGATCGGCGCCGGTCCTTCCACCTGGGCGCGCGGGATGCGTGAGCCGGTCACCTGCACCGCATCCAGCTGTTGTACCGAAGAGGAAGCGGGAGTCTGTGCCGCCGCCGAAGCAGCAACGCCCATCAACGCCAGCTGGATCGACCACGCCATCGCCTGTCTACGCATGAGAAATTCTCGGAAGTAATGCCGGCCCACAGAGGAGGGGCCCTGTCCCCCATTCACATTTCAGGAATGGGCGCGCGCATTTAACGCCTTTTTCATGTCCTTGACTACTGGGGATATGTCTGGCAAAGAGTGAAAACGGTTGCAGGTCGTTTTTGTTCAGGGAGATCAAAATGCGACGCCTTCGCTACGGGCTGCGTGGCCCGCTCATCGCCTTGCTGCTGTCGGCGCTCTTCTGGTCATCGCCAGCGGCGGCACAGGAACTGATGGACCCGGGCTTCGCCTACTACGAAGTGGGCGATCTGGATGCACCGCGGCCTCGCCCGCGAGCCCCCGCGATGATGCTGATGGGCGGTGGCGAATGGGTGCCTGAAGCCTTCCAGTGGTGGCTGCGCCAGGCCGGCAATGGCCGTGTGCTGATCCTGCGCGCCTCCGGCACCGATGAGCTGCAGGACCGTCTGTACCGGGAGATTGGCGGCACCACCGCCGTGCAGACCCTGGTGTTCGACAACCGCCGCGGCGCCGATGACCCGGCCGTGCTGCGGGTCGTGGCCGCGGCCGATGCGATCTTCATCGCCGGCGGCGATCAGTCCCGCTACATCCGCTTCTGGAAAGGCACCGCGCTCAATCGCGCGCTGAATGCCCACGTGCGCGCCGGCAAGCCGATTGCCGGCACCAGCGCCGGGCTGGCCATCCTCGGCGGCTACGCCTATGGCGCGCTGGACGGCGGCAGCATCGATTCGGCCAGCGCCATGGCCGACCCGATGGGCGAGGCGGTGACCCTGGACCGCGGCTTCCTGCAGTTGCCCTACCTGCAGCGGGTGGTCACCGACACCCACTTCGACAAGCGCGACCGTCTCGGCCGCCTGATCGTGTTCGTGGCCCGCGCCGCGCATGACAGCGGTGACCCGGACATGGTCGGCATCGGCGTCGACGAAGACACGGCCCTGTGCGTGGAGCCTGACGGCCAGGCCCAGGTCTACAGTGCCGACGGCGAAGGCAAGGTCTGGGTGGTCAGCCCCGGACGCGATGCCGACCGGCTGGTGGAAGGCGAACCGCTGCGCTTCCATGCGGTGCCGGTCACCGTGGTTGCCAGCGGCAGTCGCATGCGCCTGGACGACCTGCAGGCCGACGCGGCCTACCAGGCTTTGGCTGAAATCAGCGATGGCGAGATTGAAGTCGTCCGCCAATGATCCGGTAGCGCCGGGCCATGCCCGGCGGATGCCGCCGCGCTGTGCCTTCCACCAGGCGTGGCCCGACGCTACCGTGCAATCCAATCCTTGTCCTGCTGGAGATCTGCTTCCATGAAACTGCGCCTGGCGCTGTCCGCGCTGTTGTCCCTGCCACTGCTGGCCCAGGCCGCACCCACCGCATCACCGCTGCTGGTCATCCACGGCGGTGCCGGGGTGGAGCGCAAGGATCTCTCCGCGGCAGAAGAACAGGCCGCGCGCGCTGCGCTGAAGGCGGCATTGCTGAAGGGCCATGCCGAACTTGCAGCCGGGCGTCCGGCACTGGCGGCGGTCACCGCGGCCATCACCGTGCTCGAGGATGATCCGACCTTCAACGCGGGCAAGGGCGCGGTGTTCACCCACGAAGGCCGCAATGAACTGGACGCGGCGGTGATGGACGGTGCCACCCAGGCGGCCGGAGCAGTGGCCGGCGTGCAGCGCGTGCGCAACCCGATCCTCCTCGCGCAGGCGGTGATGCAGAAGTCCAGGCACGTGATGATGGTGGGGCAGGGCGCCGAAGCCTTCGCCACCGAGCAGGGCGTGACCCTGGTCGACCCCTCCTACTTCCGCACCGACAAGCGCTGGCGGCAGCTGCAGCGTGCATTGAAGGAAGAAGCGAGCGGGCAGGCGCATGCCGACCTGGAAACCGCAAAGCACTTCGGCACGGTCGGTGCGGTCGCCCTGGATGCACAGGGGCATCTTGCTGCAGGCACCTCCACTGGCGGCATGACCAACAAGCGCTATGGACGTGTCGGCGATTCGCCGATCATCGGTGCCGGCACCTGGGCCGATGCGCGTTGTGCGGTGTCGGGTACCGGTTGGGGCGAGTACTACATCCGTACCGCGGCAGCCCATGAGATCTGCGCGCGCATGCGCTACCTCGGTCAGTCGCCGGAACAGGCGGGCAAGGGCGTGATCAACGACGCGATTCCGCAGATGGGCGGCGACGGCGGGGCGATCGTGCTCTCTGCAGATGGAAAAGCGGCAGCGCCGTTCAACACCCAGGGCATGTATCGGGGCTGGATCGGGGCCGATGGCGTTGCCCATGTGGCCATCTTTGCCGACGAGACAATCGCGCTGCCTTGAGCAGACCCTTGCGTATCAAGGGGTTTGCGACGCGCGTGAAAAAAAGTGAAAAAAAGCGTTGACAGACCCCGGCTTCATCTCCAGAATTGCGGGCTCACCACCACACACCGCAACGCTTCGGCGGCACGGAATGGGGTGGTAAGGAGGGATACCCAAGCGGCCAACGGGGGCAGACTGTAAATCTGCTGGCTTACGCCTTCGGTGGTTCGAATCCACCTCCCTCCACCAGCTTCACGTTGTGGCACATTCCCGGTGCGGGAGTAGTTCAATGGTAGAACCTCAGCCTTCCAAGCTGATGGTGCGGGTTCGATTCCCGTCTCCCGCTCCATTGAATGAACTTTGAATATTATCGAGTTCATGCCATAATGCAAAACTCGCTCACATAGCTCAGTCGGTAGAGCACTTCCTTGGTAAGGAAGAGGTCGAAGGTTCGATTCCTTTTGTGAGCACCATCTTCAGCACCACACCAGACGAATTCGAGATAAGCAGCCATGGCCAAGGGTAAGTTCGAGCGCACCAAGCCGCACGTCAATGTCGGCACCATCGGTCACGTCGACCACGGCAAGACCACGCTGACCGCCGCACTGACCAAGATCGGTGCCGAGCGCTTTGGTGGCGAGTTCAAGGATTACTCCGCGATCGACGCTGCGCCGGAAGAAAAGGCACGTGGCATCACGATCTCGACCGCGCACGTCGAATACGAATCCACCGTTCGTCACTACGCCCACGTCGATTGCCCGGGCCATGCTGACTACGTCAAGAACATGATCACCGGTGCTGCCCAGATGGACGGCGCGATCCTGGTGTGCTCGGCCGCTGACGGCCCGATGCCGCAGACCCGCGAGCACATCCTGCTGTCGCGTCAGGTCGGCGTGCCGTACATCGTCGTGTTCCTGAACAAGGCCGACATGGTTGACGATGCCGAGCTGCTGGAACTGGTCGAAATGGAAGTCCGCGAGCTGCTGAGCAAGTACGACTTCCCGGGCGACGACACCCCGATCATCTCGGGTTCGGCCCGTCTGGCGCTGGAAGGCGACCAGAGCGACATCGGCGTGCCGGCCGTCATCAAGCTGGTCGAGGCGCTGGACACCTGGATCCCGACCCCGGAGCGTGACGTCGACAAGGCATTCCTGATGCCGGTCGAAGACGTGTTCTCGATCTCGGGCCGCGGCACCGTGGTGACCGGTCGTATCGAGCGCGGCGTGATCAAGGTTGGCGAAGAAATCGAAATCGTCGGCATCCGTCCGGTGCAGAAAACCACCGTGACCGGCGTGGAAATGTTCCGCAAGCTGCTGGACCAGGGCCAGGCAGGCGACAACGCCGGTCTGCTGCTGCGCGGCACCAAGCGTGACGACGTCGAGCGTGGCCAGGTTCTGGCCAAGCCGGGTTCGATCAAGCCGCACACCAAGTTCGACGCCGAAGTGTACGTGCTGTCGAAGGACGAAGGCGGCCGTCACACCCCGTTCTTCAAGGGCTACCGTCCGCAGTTCTACTTCCGTACCACCGACATCACCGGTGCGGTCGAGCTGCCGGAAGGCGTCGAGATGGTGATGCCGGGCGACAACGTGAAGATGGTTGTCACCCTGATCAACCCGGTCGCCATGGACGCCGGCCTGCGCTTCGCAATCCGCGAAGGTGGCCGTACCGTCGGTGCTGGCGTGGTTGCCAACATCCTCGAGTAAGCCTGCATGCCGGCGGTCGCATAGCGCTGCCGGTCTGGCGAGTGGCGGGCCGGGAACCTCGGTCCGCCTTCGCCGTCTAAGGGAAGGCAAGTTTTCAACGTACGCCAGTAGCTCAATTGGCAGAGCAGCGGTCTCCAAAACCGCAGGTTGGGGGTTCGAGTCCCTCCTGGCGTGCCATCTGCCCACCTTACCGAGCGGCCCTGCCGCTAAAGCAGACACAGCCTGATGAATAGCAAGATCGAACATTCCAAGGACACCTCCGCGCAAGGCGGGGATATCGTCAAGTACGTCCTCGCATCGTTGCTGGTGCTGGCAGGTCTGTTCGTCTGGTTCTGGTTCTCCGCCGACTCCGGTCGCGCTGCCCAGCTGGGCGCGTGGGCGGGTCAGCTGCGTGCGTTGGCGGTCGTGGTCGGCCTGGTTGGCGGTATCGGCGTGTTCATGCTGACCGGCAAGGGGCGCGACACACGCGAATTCCTCTCCGAGTCGCGCTTTGAACTGCGTAAAGTGGTCTGGCCGACCCGCCAGGAAGCCATTCGCATGACCTGGGTGGTGATTGTCGTCGTCCTGATTCTCAGCTTGCTGCTGGGCGGGTTCGACTTCCTCATCCAGAAACTGACTCAGTGGTTCCTGAGCCGCTAAGGAGAAATGCATGAAGCGTTGGTACGTCGTTCACGCCTATTCGGGCTTCGAGAAGTCGGTGGCGCAGGCTCTGCGCGATCGCATCGTCCGTGACGGCATGGAAGAGCGCTTCGGCGACGTCCTGGTTCCGACCGAGGAAGTGATCGAAATGCGCGCCGGCCAGAAGCGCCGTTCCGAGCGCAAGTTCTTCCCCGGTTACGTGCTGGTCCAGATCGAGACTCACGAAGAAGCCGGTATTCCGCGCATCGACAACGAAAGCTGGCATCTGGTCAAGGAAACCCCGCGCGTCATGGGCTTCATCGGCGGAACCGCCGATCGTCCGCTGCCTATCGCCGACTCCGAGGCCGAGGCGATCCTGAACCGTGTCCAGGAAGGCGTCGAGAAGCCGCGTCCGAAGGTGCTGTTCGAGCCGGGCCAGATGGTCCGCGTCACCGAAGGGCCGTTCAACGACTTCAATGGTGTCGTCGAAGAGGTCAATTACGAGAAGAGCCGTCTGCGCGTCTCGGTGTTGATCTTCGGTCGCGCCACCCCGGTCGAGCTTGAGTTCGGTCAGGTCGAAAAGGCCGTCTGATCTGCATTCATATGCCGCTTCAGGCATGTGAAGAAAAAACCTGATATGCTGCGCGGCTCCCGTTGGGAGGCTGGCGGGACGAGGCCACCGAAAGGTGGCCTTCGGCATGATTTCAAAACGCGATGCCGGGACGCGTGATTCCCGGTCCGATGGGGAGCCTGTTGTCGCAAGGCGCTAGCACCCGGAGAGTACTCACATGGCAAAGAAAGTTGTCGGTTATATCAAGCTGCAGGTGAAGGCCGGTCAGGCCAACCCCTCGCCGCCGGTCGGTCCTGCGCTGGGTCAGCGCGGCCTGAACATCATGGAATTCTGCAAGGCCTTCAATGCCGCCACGCAGAAGCTCGAGCCGGGTCTGCCGGTTCCGGTGATCATCACGGCCTATTCGGACCGTACGTTCACCTTCATCACCAAGAGCACTCCGGCCACCACCCTGCTGAAGAAGGCCGCTGGCATCTCGTCGGGCTCCAAGCGCCCGAACACCGAGAAGGTCGGCAAGGTCACCCGTAAGCAGCTGGAAGAGATCGCCAAGGCGAAGGAACCGGATCTGACTGCCGCCGACCTGGACGCCGCCGTGCGTACCATCGCTGGCTCTGCCCGTTCCATGGGCCTCGTGGTGGAGGGTTAAGAAGATGGCACAGACCAAGCGTGAGAAGGCCATCAAGGCCGCTATCGTTCCGGGCAAGGCATACGCCTTCGAGGACGCAATCAACATCCTGAAGACCGCCACCAAGGCCAAGTTCGTCGAGTCGATCGACGTTGCTGTGCGCCTGGGCGTCGACGCGAAGAAGTCCGACCAGCAGGTCCGTGGCTCCACCGTGCTGCCGGCTGGTACCGGCAAGTCGGTCCGCGTCGCTGTCTTCGCTCCGGCCGGTGCCAAGGCTGATGAAGCCCTGGCCGCTGGCGCCGAAGCCGTCGGTATGGACGACCTGGCCGAGAAGATGCAGGCCGGCGATCTGAACTACGACGTCGTGATCGCGACCCCGGACGCAATGCGCGTTGTCGGTAAGCTGGGTACCGTGCTGGGCCCGCGCGGCCTGATGCCGAACCCGAAGGTCGGCACCGTCTCCCCGAACCCGGGTGAGGCTGTGAAGAATGCCAAGTCGGGTCAGGTGCGTTACCGCACCGACAAGGCCGGCATCATCCACTGCACCATCGGCAAGGCCGACTTCGCCGAAGACGCGCTGAAGTCGAACCTGACCGCGCTGCTGCTGGACCTGATCAAGGCCAAGCCGGCCACCTCGAAGGGCACCTACCTGCAGAAGGTTTCGGTCAGCTCGACGATGGGCCCGGGCGTCACCGTCGACCAGTCGTCGCTGAGCCTGAAGTAATCGTTTCAAGCGGTCGCGGGTCCCTCGGGTCCCGCGACCGTGACATTTGAAGGCATCGCCGGCAACCCATCGCCGGTGGTAGCCGTCAAAGACCGCAGGTGCGGTCGTGGCATGCCGGCGACGGGCACGGAAGCTCGATTTGGCAGGGAGTCGCCGCCGGAGCAGTCACGAACGCTTAATCGATTCCCCGGAATCACCCTGCGTAGATGGTGCCCTTCTGGAGTTTTTCTGGTTCACGCACGTCTGGGGTTACCCAGGTTGGCCCACTCCAGGTCTAGAACGGCCCACCCCCCGGAACATCATTCCGATGTTCCCGGCGTCCAGGACGGATGCCGCACAGGACCGCACACGGCAGGAGCCGTAAGCGGAGTTCAATCGGAGGAGTGCAATGGCTCTCAATCTGTCCCAGAAGCAAGAAGTAGTCGCGGAGCTGGCAGACATCGCCGCCAAGGCCCACTCCTTGATCGCAGCCGAATACGCTGGCACCACGGTCGCTCAGATGACCGCGATGCGTAAGCAGGCTCGTGAAACCGGCGTTTTCTTGAAAGTTGTCAAGAACACCCTGGCGTCGCGTGCCGTTGAAGGCACCGAGTTCGCAGTCGCACAGGACCAGATGGTTGGTCCGCTGCTGTACGCGTTCTCGCTCGAGGAGCCCGGTGCTGCCGGTCGCCTGATCAAGGATGCCGCCAAGGGCAACGACAAGCTTAAGGCCAAGGTCGTCGCAATCGGTGGTGAAGTGTTCCCGGCAAGCCATGTCGACGTGTTGGCCTCGCTGCCGACCCGCGACCAGGCCCTGGCAATGCTGGCACGCGTCCTGACCGAGCCGGTCACGATGTTCGCCCGCGCCATCAAGGCAATCGGCGACAAGCAGAATGGTGGCGACGTCGCCGCCGACGCTGCTGAACCGGCCGCCGAGACCGCCTGAGTTTCGACTAATCGTGGTTCCTGACGGAACCTCAATCCAGAAAAACATCCAAAGGTAATTATCATGTCCCTTACCAACGAACAGATCGTCGACGCCATCGCCGAGAAGTCCCTGATGGAAGTGATGGAGCTGGTCAAGGCCATCGAAGAGAAGTTCGGCGTCTCCGCCGCTGCTCCGGTCGCCGCTGCTGTGGCTGGCCCGGCTGCCGTCGTTGAAGAGCAGACCGAATTCGTCGTCACCCTGAAGACCGCTGGCGACAAGAAGGTCGAAGTCATCAAGGCCGTCCGCGCCATCACCGGCCTGGGCCTGAAGGAAGCGAAGGACCTGGCCGAAGCCGGCGGCGTCCTGAAGGACAACGCTTCGAAGGACGAAGCCGAGAAGATGAAGAAGGACCTGGAAGCTGCTGGCGCGACTGTCGAAGTCAAGTAAGCACTTCCATTGCGTCGCCATCGAAATCCGGCGATGCAGCCAAGGCTGGGGGCGTAAGCCCCCGGCCTTTGGTCGTTGTTGTAGGCCCGGCCAATCGTGGCGCGGTTCTACGGAAATACGGTGAAAAAGCCCAACACGGGCTGCGGTCAAACCCTGGCCGGCCAGCGCAACGCGCGGCGGCGGGGGAGTGGATGCAGACGAGTTGGCAGTTGGAAGTAGCGGGAGAAGGCGTGCTGGTGCCGGCAATACCAGCGACTTCCAACTGACAATTTCAAGTTCCCTTCGGGTCGTGGGCGCACGACTCGCACAACAAGGTGGAAGACCTCATGACGTCCTATTCGTTCACCGAAAAAAAGCGTATCCGCAAGGATTTCGGCAAGCAGCGTTCGATTCTCGAAGTGCCGTTCCTGCTCGCCATCCAGGTGGATTCCTACCGTGAATTCCTGCAGGAAAACGTCGATCCGGCCAAGCGCACGGACCACGGCCTGCACGCTGCACTGAAGTCGGTCTTCCCGATCGCCAGCTACAGCGGCAATGCTGCCCTGGAATACGTCGGCTACAAGCTGGGCGATCCGGTCTTCGACGAGCGTGAGTGCCGTCAGCGTGGCATGAGCTACGGTGCGCCGCTGCGCGTGACCGTGCGCCTGGTGATCTACGACCGCGAGTCGTCGACCAAGGCCATCAAGTACGTGAAGGAGCAGGAGGTCTACCTCGGCGAAATCCCGCTGATGACCGACAACGGCACCTTCATCGTCAACGGCACCGAGCGCGTCATCGTCTCGCAGCTGCACCGCTCGCCGGGCGTGTTCTTCGACCACGACCGTGGCAAGACCCACAGCTCGGGCAAGCTGCTGTACAGCGCCCGCATCATTCCTTACCGCGGCTCCTGGCTGGACTTCGAGTTCGACCCGAAGGACGCGCTGTTCACCCGTATCGACCGTCGCCGCAAGCTGCCGGTGTCGATCCTGCTGCGTGCGCTTGGCTACAGCAACGAAGAGATGCTGGCCGAGTTCTTCGAGATCAACACCTTCCACATCAACCCGGATGAAGGCGTCCAGCTGGAGCTGGTGCCCGAGCGCCTGCGCGGCGAAACCCTGGGCTTCGACCTCGCCGACGGCGACAAGGTCATCGTGGAAGCCGGCAAGCGCATCACCGCGCGCCACATCAAGCAGCTGGAAGCCTCGGGCATCGCCGCCCTGGCCGTGCCGGACGACTACATCGTCGGCCGCATCCTGTCGCACGACGTGGTCGATGCCTCCACCGGCGAACTGCTGGCCCAGGCCAACGACGAAATCACCGACGAACAGCTGCAGGCCTTCCGCAAGGCCGGCGTCGATGCCGTGGGCACCCTGTGGGTGAACGACCTGGATCGTGGCCCGTACCTGTCCAACACCCTGCGCATCGATCCGACCAAGACCCAGCTGGAAGCCCTGGTCGAGATCTACCGCATGATGCGTCCGGGCGAGCCGCCGACCAAGGATGCCGCGCAGAACCTGTTCCACAACCTGTTCTTCACTTTCGAGCGCTACGACCTGTCCGCAGTCGGCCGCATGAAGTTCAACCGTCGCGTGGGCCGCAAGGAAACCACCGGCGAAGCCGTGCTGTACGACCGCAAGTACTACGGCGAGCGCAACGACGAAGAGTCCAAGCGCCTGGTTGCCGCCCACGGCGACAGCTCGGACATCCTGGACGTGATCAAGGTCCTGACCGAGATCCGCAACGGTCGCGGCGTGGTCGATGACATCGATCACCTGGGCAACCGTCGCGTGCGTTCGGTCGGTGAAATGGCCGAGAACGTGTTCCGCGTGGGCCTGGTCCGCGTCGAGCGCGCGGTTAAGGAACGCCTGTCGATGGCCGAGTCGGAAGGCCTGACCCCGCAGGAGCTGATCAACGCCAAGCCGGTGGCTGCGGCGATCAAGGAATTCTTCGGCTCCTCGCAGCTGTCGCAGTTCATGGATCAGAACAACCCGCTGTCGGAAGTCACGCACAAGCGTCGCGTCTCGGCCCTGGGCCCGGGCGGCCTGACCCGTGAGCGCGCCGGCTTCGAAGTGCGCGACGTGCACCCGACCCATTACGGCCGCGTCTGCACCATCGAAACGCCGGAAGGCCCGAACATTGGCCTGATCAACTCGCTGGCCGTGTACGCCCGCACCAACCAGTACGGTTTCCTCGAGACCCCGTACCGCAAGGTCGTGGACGGCAAGGTCTTCGACGAAGTCGAGTTCCTGTCGGCCATCGAAGAAAACGAGTACGTCATCGCCCAGGCCAACGCCCTGACCGATGCCAACAGCGTGCTGACCGAGCAGTTCGTCCCCTGCCGTTACCAGGGCGAATCGCTGCTGAAGCCGCCGGCGGAAGTCCACTTCATGGACGTCTCGCCGATGCAGACCGTGTCGATCGCGGCCGCGCTGGTTCCGTTCCTGGAGCACGATGACGCCAACCGCGCACTGATGGGCGCCAACATGCAGCGTCAGGCCGTGCCGACCCTGCGTGCGCAGAAGCCGCTGGTCGGTACCGGCATCGAGCGCGCCGTGGCGCGTGACTCGGGCGTGACCGTGAACGCCCGTCGTGGTGGTGAGATCGTGCAGATCGACGCCGCCCGCATCGTGGTCAAGGTCAATGAAGCCGAGATCACCGACGCGTCCGACGCCGGCGTGGACATCTACAACCTGATCAAGTACACCCGCTCCAACCAGAACACCTGCATCAACCAGCGTCCGCTGGTGGAAGTGGGCAACGTGGTGGCGCGTGGCGACGTGCTGGCCGATGGTCCGTCCACCGACATCGGTGAACTGGCCCTGGGCCAGAACATGCTGATCGCCTTCATGCCGTGGAACGGCTACAACTTCGAAGACTCCATCCTGCTCTCCGAGCGCGTGGTGGAAGAGGATCGCTACACCACGATCCACATCGAAGAGCTGACCTGCGTTGCGCGTGACACCAAGCTGGGGCCGGAGGAAATCTCGGCCGACATCCCGAACGTTTCCGAGCAGGCGCTGAACCGCCTGGACGAAAGCGGCGTGGTGTACATCGGTGCCGAAGTCCGCGCCGGCGACATCATGGTCGGCAAGGTCACCCCGAAGGGCGAAAGCCAGCTGACCCCGGAAGAGAAGCTGCTGCGCGCGATCTTCGGCGAGAAGGCTTCGGACGTGAAGGACAGCTCGCTGCGCGTGCCCCCGGGCATGGACGGCACCGTCATCGACGTGCAGGTCTTCACCCGCGACGGCATCGAGAAGGACAAGCGCGCCCGTCAGATCGAAGAGTCTGAAATCAAGCGCGTCAAGAAGGACTTCGACGACCAGTTCCGCATCCTGGAAGCAGCCATCTATGCCCGTCTGCGTTCGCAGATCGTCGGCAAGGTGGTCAACGGTGGCGCCGGCCTGAAGAAGGGCGACGTCATCTCCGACGCCTACCTGGATGGCCTGAAGAAGGCCGACTGGTTCGTGCTGCGCATGAAGGACGAGGACGCCGCCGAAGCCATCGAGCGCGCACAGAAGCAGATCCAGGCGCACGAGAAGGAATTCGAGCGTCGCTTCGCCGACAAGCGCGGCAAGATCACCGCTGGCGACGACCTCGCCCCGGGCGTGCTGAAGATGGTCAAGGTGTTCCTGGCAGTGAAGCGCCGCATCCAGCCGGGCGACAAGATGGCAGGCCGCCACGGCAACAAGGGTGTGGTGTCCAACGTGGTGCCGGTCGAGGACATGCCGTACATGGCCTCGGGCGAAACCGTGGACATCGTGCTGAACCCGCTGGGCGTGCCGTCGCGTATGAACATCGGGCAGATCCTGGAAGTGCACCTGGGCTGGGCAGCCAAGGGTCTGGGTCGCAAGATCCAGGCAATGCTGGAAGCCCAGGCCGCGGTCGCCGACCTGCGCAAGTTCCTGGACGACATCTACAACCACGATGACACCAACGTGGCCAACCGTGTCGACCTCTCGCAGTTCAGCGACGAGGAACTGCTGCGCCTGGCCCGCAACCTGTTCGACGGCGTGCCGATGGCAACGCCGGTGTTCGACGGTGCCACCGAAGCGGAAATCAAGCGCATGCTGGAACTGGCCGACCTGCCGAGCAGTGGCCAGACCCAGCTGTATGACGGCCGCACCGGTGAAGCCTTCGATCGCCACACCACCGTTGGCTACATGCACTACCTGAAGCTGAACCACCTGGTCGACGACAAGATGCACGCCCGTTCGACCGGTCCGTACTCGCTCGTCACCCAGCAGCCGCTGGGCGGCAAAGCGCAGTTCGGCGGCCAGCGCTTCGGTGAAATGGAAGTCTGGGCGCTGGAAGCCTACGGCGCGGCCTACACCCTGCAGGAAATGCTGACGGTGAAGTCCGATGACGTGCAGGGCCGCAACCAGATGTACAAGAACATCGTCGACGGTGAGCACGAGATGGTCGCGGGCATGCCGGAATCCTTCAACGTCCTGGTGAAGGAAATCCGCTCGCTGGCCATCAACATGGAACTGGAAGACAACTGATCCATGCCGGCGCGGCGGCCACCGCCGCCGCGCCGCTGGCAGTGAACTGAAAGCCCATCGACACAGCATTCCTCCTTCTGGAGAACACCATGAAAGACCTGCTCAACCTCTTCAACCAGCAGCGCCAGACGCTGGACTTCGACGCGATCAAGATCGCGCTGGCTTCGCCGGACCTTATCCGTTCGTGGTCCTTCGGCGAAGTGAAGAAGCCGGAAACCATCAACTACCGTACCTTCAAGCCGGAACGTGACGGCCTGTTCTGCGCCGCCATCTTCGGACCGGTCAAGGACTACGAGTGCCTGTGCGGCAAGTACAAGCGCATGAAGCACCGCGGCGTGGTCTGCGAGAAGTGCGGCACCGAAGTGACCCTGGCCAAGGTGCGTCGCGAGCGCATGGGCCACATCGACCTGGCCTCGCCGGTCGCGCACATCTGGTTCCTGAAGTCGCTGCCGTCGCGCATCGGCCTGATGCTGGACATGACCCTGCGCGATATCGAGCGCGTGCTGTACTTCGAAGCCTACGTGGTGACCGAGCCGGGCCTGACCGCCCTGGAGCGCCGCCAGCTGCTGACCGAAGAACAGTACCTGCAGGCCCGCCAGGAGCATGGCGACGACTTCGACGCCGCCATGGGCGCCGAGGCCGTGTACGAGCTGCTGCGCACCATCGACCTGCAGTCGGAAATGACCCGCCTGCGCGAAGAGATCGCCAGCACCGGTTCGGAAACCAAGCTGAAGCGACTGACCAAGCGCATCAAGCTGATCGAAGCCTTCCTGGAATCGGGCAACCGTCCGGAGTGGATGGTCATGACCGTCCTGCCGGTGCTGCCGCCGGACCTGCGTCCGCTGGTTCCGCTGGATGGTGGCCGCTTCGCGACCTCCGATCTGAACGACCTGTACCGCCGTGTCATCAACCGCAACAACCGCCTGCGCCGCCTGCTCGAACTGAGCGCGCCGGACATCATCGTGCGCAATGAAAAGCGCATGCTGCAGGAATCGGTCGATGCGCTGCTGGACAACGGCCGTCGCGGCCGTGCCATCACCGGCACCAACAAGCGCCCGCTGAAGTCGCTGGCCGACATGATCAAGGGCAAGCAGGGTCGTTTCCGCCAGAACCTGCTCGGCAAGCGCGTCGACTACTCGGGCCGTTCGGTCATCGTGGTCGGTCCGTACCTGCGCCTGCACCAGTGCGGCCTGCCGAAGAAGATGGCGCTCGAACTGTTCAAGCCGTTCGTGTTCGCCAAGCTGCAGCGTCGTGGCCTGGCCACCACCATCAAGGCCGCCAAGAAGCTGGTCGAGCGCGAAGAAGCCGAAGTCTGGGACATCCTGGAAGAGGTCATCCGCGAGCATCCGGTGATGCTGAACCGTGCGCCGACCCTGCATCGTCTGGGCATCCAGGCCTTCGAGCCGGTCCTGATCGAAGGCAAGGCCATCCAGCTGCACCCGCTGGTCTGCACCGCGTTCAACGCCGACTTCGACGGTGACCAGATGGCCGTCCACGTGCCGCTTTCGCTGGAAGCCCAGCTGGAAGCGCGTGCGCTGATGATGTCCACCAACAACATCCTGTCGCCGGCCAACGGCGAGCCGATCATCGTGCCGTCGCAGGACGTCGTGCTGGGTCTGTACTACATGACCCGCTCGCTGGAAAACAAGAAGGGCGAGGGCATGGCCTTCGCCAACATCGCCGAAGTCAAGCGCGCCTACGACAACCGCGTGGTGGAACTGCACGCGCGCGTCAAGGTCCGCATCACCGAGGTGGTGACCGACGAGGAAGGCAACAAGCAGAGCAAGACCTCGATCGTGGATACCACCATCGGTCGCGCCCTGCTGGCTGAAATCCTGCCGGAAGGCCTGCCGTTCGCGCTGGCCAACACCGAGCTGACCAAGAAGAACATCAGCCGCCTGATCAACTCCAGCTACCGCCAGCTGGGTCTGAAGGACACGGTCGTGTTCGCCGACAAGCTGATGTACACCGGCTTCGCCTACGCGACCCGCGCCGGCGTCTCGATCGGCATCGACGACATGCTGATCCCGGACGAGAAGAAGGGCATCCTCACCGAGGCCGAAGCCGAAGTGCTGGAAATCCAGGAGCAGTACCAGTCGGGCCTGGTCACCGCCGGCGAGCGCTACAACAAGGTGGTCGACATCTGGTCGCGCACCAATGAGCGCATCGCCAAGGCGATGATGGACACCATCGGTACCGAGAAGGTCATCAATGCCAAGGGCGAGACCATCGACCAGAAGTCGATGAACTCCCTGTACATCATGGCCGACTCCGGTGCACGAGGCAGCCAGGCGCAGATCCGTCAGCTGGCCGGCATGCGTGGCCTGATGGCCCGTCCCGATGGCTCGATCATCGAGACGCCCATCAAGGCGAACTTCCGCGAAGGCCTGAACGTGCAGGAGTACTTCAACTCCACCCACGGTGCCCGTAAGGGTCTGGCCGATACCGCGCTGAAGACCGCGAACTCGGGTTACCTGACCCGTCGTCTGGTCGACGTGGCGCAGGACGTGGTGATCACCGAGGTGGATTGCGGTACCACCGAAGGCCTGATCATGACCCCGATCGTTGAAGGCGGCGACGTGGTCGAGCCGTTGAAGGATCGCGTGCTGGGTCGCGTGGTTGCCGAGGACGTGTTCCTGCCGGGCAACGACGAAGATCCGATCGTCACCCGCAACACCCTGCTCGACGAAGCCTGGGTCGCCAAGCTTGAAGAGGCCAGCGTGCAGACCATCAAGGTCCGCTCGACGATCTCCTGCGAATCGGCCTTCGGCGTCTGCGCTCGCTGCTACGGCCGCGATCTGGCCCGTGGTCACCTGGTCAACATCGGTGAAGCGGTCGGCGTCATCGCCGCGCAGTCCATCGGTGAGCCGGGTACCCAGCTGACGATGCGTACGTTCCACATCGGTGGTGCGGCATCGCGAGCTGCTGCGGTCGACAACATCACCGTCAAGACCACCGGCTCGGTCAAGTTCAGCAACCTCAAGTCGGTTGCCCATGCCAACGGCTCGCTGGTCGCGGTGTCGCGCTCGGGTGAAATGTCGGTGCTCGATGCGCACGGCCGTGAGCGTGAGCGTTACAAGCTGCCGTACGGTGCGACCATCACCTCCAAGGACGGTGATGCGGTCAAGGCTGGCCAGACCGTGGCCAACTGGGATCCGCATAACCATCCGATCGTTTCGGAAGTGGCCGGTTTCATCCGCTTCATCGACTTCGTCGACGGCATTACCGTCATCGAGAAGACCGATGAGCTGACCGGCCTGGCGTCGCGCGAAATCACCGACCCGAAGCGCCGCGGCGCCCAGGCGAAGGATCTGCGCCCGATCGTCCGCATCGTCGATGGCAAGGGCAACGACCTGTCGATTCCGGGCACCGACCTGCCGGCGCAGTACCTGCTGCCGCCGCGCTCGATCGTCAACCTGCAGGACGGCGCTGCCGTCGGCGTGGGTGACGTGGTTGCCAAGATCCCGCAGGAAGCGTCGAAGACCCGCGACATCACCGGTGGTCTGCCGCGCGTGGCCGATCTGTTCGAAGCCCGCAAGCCGAAGGATCCGGCAGTGCTGGCCGAGCGTTCGGGCATCATCAGCTTCGGCAAGGACACCAAGGGCAAGCAGCGCCTGATCATCAAGGACACCGATGGTTCGGAACACGAAGAGCTGATTCCGAAGTACCGTCAGGTCATCGTGTTCGAAGGTGAGCACGTGACCAAGGGCGAAACCATCGTCGACGGCGAACCGAGCCCGCAGGACATCCTGCGTCTGCTGGGTGTCGAGCCGCTGGCCGCCTACCTGGTCAAGGAAATCCAGGACGTGTACCGCCTGCAGGGCGTGAAGATCAACGACAAGCACATCGAGGTGATCACCCGCCAGATGCTGCGCAAGGTCGAGATCACCGATCAGGGCAGCAGCAAGTTCCTGAACGGCGAACAGGTCGAGCGCCAGCGCGTCATCGAGGAAAATGCACGCCTGACCACCCGCAACGAGCTGATTGCTCGTTTCGATCCGGTCCTGCTGGGCATCACCAAGGCATCGCTGGCTACCGAATCGTTCATCTCGGCTGCTTCCTTCCAGGAAACCACCCGCGTGCTGACCGAGGCTGCCGTCCGCGGCACCAAGGACAACCTGCGCGGCCTGAAGGAAAACGTGATCGTCGGCCGTCTGATTCCGGCCGGTACCGGTCTGACCTACCACGCCAACCGCCGCCGCAATGCGAGCGGGCTGACGGACTCGGAAATGCAGACCCTGGCCGGCACCCCGGCAGCTGCAGCCGCCGTGGCCGTGGCAGCACCGGAAGTGGTGGTGGAGTCGACCGACGCCGAGCAGGCCGAGGATTGATCGGCCGGTCCGGCTCAGGCCGGACCTCGATCGGGCAGGGGGCGGCCATCGGCCGGTCCCTGCTTCATGGTCCGGCTCCGTGCCGGACACGTATCACGCAGGACCCGCCTCGGCGGGATCTGCACTCGAGGGCCCAGGCCGCTGGTCTGTTCGCCGTCGATGAGGTAGGATGCCGCCCCGGCCCAGCGATGGGTCGGGCGACAACCTGAACGGGGGGCATGGAGAAGGCTCCCCTGTAACGGCCCAGGATCAGGGCTGGCTTGGCGTGTGCGCATTTGACCGCGTTTTCGCCAGGTTGCTACAATCGTCTGTCTCAGCAGGCCGGTCTTTCGCCTGCTCGCACATATCCGCATTCATGGCCGGTTTTTTTCGGCCTCTCTCAGAAGAACATACTGATGGCGACGATCAATCAGCTTGTCCGCAAGCCGCGGCAGGCAACCACTTATAAGAGCGCCTCGCCGGCTCTCGAAAAGTGCCCCCAGCGCCGTGGCGTCTGCACGCGCGTTTACACCACTACTCCGAAGAAGCCGAACTCGGCCCTTCGCAAGGTTGCCAAGGTTCGCCTGACCAACCAGGAAGAAGTGATTTCCTACATCGGCGGTGAAGGCCACAACCTGCAGGAGCACTCCGTGGTCCTGATCCGTGGCGGTCGCGTCAAGGATCTGCCGGGTGTGCGTTACCACACCGTTCGTGGTTCGCTCGACGCCTCTGGCGTTGCCAAGCGTCGCCAGGGCCGTTCCAAGTACGGCGCCAAGCGTCCGAAGAGCTAAGGGAAAGCACACATGTCTCGTAAAGGTAATACGCCGCAGCGCGCAGTCCTGCCGGATCCGAAGCACGGAAGCGAAACCATCGCCCGTTTCATCAACATGGTGATGCTGAGCGGCAAGAAGTCGGTCGCTGAAAAGATCGTCTATGGCGCCATGGACGTGATCGGTGAGAAGAACCCGAATTCCGTCGAGCTGGTTCAGAAGGCTCTGGAAAACGTGGCTCCGTCGGTCGAAGTCAAGTCCCGCCGCGTCGGTGGTGCCACCTACCAGGTGCCGGTCGAAGTGCGCGCCTCGCGCAAGATGGCTCTGGCCATGCGTTGGCTGATCGACTCCGCGCGCAAGCGTGGTGAGAACACCATGCCGAAGAAGCTGGCTGCTGAACTGATCGACGCCTCGGAAAACCGTGGCGGCGCCATCAAGAAGCGCGAAGAAACCCACCGCATGGCCGAAGCCAACAAGGCATTCGCCCACTACCGCTGGTGAGTTTGACGGCCTTGTAAAACAGGCAGGGCAGCACCATCTCGGTGCTGCCTCGCGGCCCCAGAAGGGCTGCGCCAATCCGAAGGCCGCCGAAAGGCGGCGTTCGGCCATCCGAAATCCAAGAAATCTGAGAGGCTCCCCGTGGCCCGTTCCACTCCCATCGAGCGTTACCGCAATTTCGGCATCATGGCCCACATCGATGCCGGCAAGACCACCACGTCCGAGCGCATCCTGTTCTACACCGGCAAGAGCCACAAGATCGGTGAAGTGCATGACGGCGCCGCCACCATGGACTGGATGGAGCAGGAGCAGGAGCGTGGCATCACGATCCAGTCCGCTGCGACCACCGCGTTCTGGAAGGGCATGGACAAGTCCCTGCCGGAGCACCGCTTCAACATCATCGACACCCCCGGGCACGTCGACTTCACCATCGAAGTGGAGCGCTCGCTGCGCGTGCTCGACGGTGCCGTCTTCGTGCTGTGTGCCGTCGGTGGCGTGCAGCCGCAGTCGGAAACCGTGTGGCGCCAGGCCAACCGTTACAAGGTGCCGCGCATCGCGTTCGTCAACAAGATGGACCGCACCGGCGCCAACTTCACCAAGGTCGTCGGCCAGCTGAAGGCGAAGCTGGGTGCCAAGGCCGTTCCGATGCAGCTGCCGATCGGCGCTGAGGAAGGCTTCAAGGGCGTCGTCGATCTGCTGAAGATGAAGGCCATCCATTGGGATGAGGCTTCGCAGGGCATGAAGTTCGAGTACAGCGATGTGCCGGCCGACCTGCTGGCTGAAGCGACCGAAGCCCGTACCTTCATGATCGAAGCGGCTGCCGAAGCCAGCGAAGAGCTGATGGACAAGTACCTGGGCGGCGATGAGCTGACCGAGGCCGAGATCATCGAAGCCCTGCGCGTGCGCACCCTGGCGACCGACATCGTGCCGATGTACTGCGGCTCGGCGTTCAAGAACAAGGGCGTGCAGGCCATGCTGGACGGCGTGATCCAGCTGCTGCCGTCGCCGATCGACGTGCCGGACGTGACCGGTACCGACGTTGACGATGAAACCAAGGAAATGAGCCGCAAGTCTGACGACAAGGCTCCCTTCTCGGCCCTGGCCTTCAAGATCATCACCGACCCGTTCGTCGGCGCGCTGACCTTCTTCCGTGTCTACTCGGGCACGTTGAATGCAGGCGACCAGCTGCTGAACTCGGTGAAGGGCAAGAAGGAGCGCATCGGCCGTATCCTGCAGATGCACTCCAACAACCGTGAAGAAATCAAGGAAGTGCTGGCAGGCGACATCGCCGCCGCCGTGGGCCTGAAGGACACCACCACCGGTGACACCCTGTGCTCCATGGATCAGCCGATCATCCTCGAGCGCATGGTGTTCCCGGAACCGGTCATCTCGATGGCCGTCGAGCCGAAGACCAAGTCCGACCAGGAAAAGATGGGTCTGGCACTGGGTCGTCTGGCCCAGGAAGATCCGTCGTTCCGCGTCAAGACCGACGAAGAATCCGGCCAGACCATCATCTCGGGCATGGGCGAGCTGCACCTGGACATCATCGTTGACCGCATGAAGCGCGAGTTCAACGTTGAAGCCAACGTCGGCAAGCCGCAGGTGGCTTACCGCGAAACGATCACCCTGTCGGACGTGAAGTCGGACTACAAGCACGCCAAGCAGTCCGGTGGTAAGGGTCAGTACGGTCACGTCGTGATCGAGCTGTCGCCGATCACCGATGCTGATCGTGCAGATCCGAAGATCGCCGCGGGTATCAAGGACGACTTCCTGTTCATCAACGACATCACCGGTGGCGTGATTCCGAAGGAATTCATTCCGTCGATTGAAAAGGGTCTGCGCGAAACCATCACCAACGGTCCGCTGGCTGGCTTCCCGGTCGTGGACGTCAAGGTGAAGCTGGTGTTCGGCTCGTACCACGACGTCGACTCCTCGGAAATGGCGTTCAAGCTCGCTTCCTCGATGGCCTTCAAGGAAGGCTTCCGCAAGGCCAAGCCGGTCCTGCTGGAGCCGATCATGAAGGTCGAGATCGTGACCCCGGAGGATTACCAGGGTGACGTGATGGGCGACGTGAGCCGTCGTCGCGGCGTTCTGCAGGGTTCTGATACCACCGGTGACGGTTCGGCCAGCATCATCAACGCGATGATCCCGCTGGGCGAAATGTTTGGCTACGCGACCTCGCTGCGTTCGCAGACCCAGGGCCGCGCCACCTTCACGATGGAATTTGACCACTACGAGCCGGCGCCGAACAACATCGCCGACGAAGTCATGAAGAAGTCCTGAGCGTAACGCTCAGGTCCTCCAAACCACTTACGAACTAAAAGGTAGAACGAAATGGCAAAGGGTAAGTTCGAGCGCACCAAGCCGCACGTCAACGTCGGCACCATCGGTCACGTCGATCATGGCAAGACCACGCTGACCGCCGCACTGACCAAGATCGGTGCCGAGCGCTTCGGTGGCGAGTTCAAGGATTACTCCGCGATCGACGCCGCGCCGGAAGAAAAGGCACGTGGCATCACGATCTCGACCGCGCACGTCGAGTACGAATCCACCGTTCGTCACTACGCCCACGTCGATTGCCCGGGCCATGCTGACTACGTCAAGAACATGATCACCGGTGCTGCCCAGATGGACGGCGCGATCCTGGTGTGCTCGGCCGCTGACGGCCCGATGCCGCAGACCCGCGAGCACATCCTGCTGTCGCGTCAGGTCGGCGTGCCGTACATCGTCGTGTTCCTGAACAAGGCCGACATGGTTGACGATGCCGAGCTGCTGGAACTGGTCGAAATGGAAGTCCGCGAGCTGCTGAGCAAGTACGACTTCCCGGGCGACGACACCCCGATCATCTCGGGTTCGGCCCGTCTGGCGCTGGAAGGCGACCAGAGCGACATCGGCGTGCCGGCCGTCATCAAGCTGGTCGAGGCGCTGGACACCTGGATCCCGACCCCGGAGCGTGACGTCGACAAGGCGTTCCTGATGCCGGTCGAAGACGTGTTCTCGATCTCGGGCCGCGGCACCGTGGTGACCGGTCGTATCGAGCGCGGCGTGATCAAGGTCGGCGAAGAAATCGAAATCGTCGGCATCCGCCCGGTGCAGAAGACCACCGTGACCGGCGTGGAAATGTTCCGCAAGCTGCTGGACCAGGGTCAGGCAGGCGACAACGCCGGTCTGCTGCTGCGCGGCACCAAGCGTGACGACGTCGAGCGTGGCCAGGTTCTGGCCAAGCCGGGTTCGATCAAGCCGCACACCAAGTTCGACGCCGAAGTGTACGTGCTGTCGAAGGACGAAGGCGGCCGTCACACCCCGTTCTTCAAGGGCTACCGTCCGCAGTTCTACTTCCGTACCACCGACATCACCGGTGCGGTCGAGCTGCCGGAAGGCGTCGAGATGGTGATGCCGGGCGACAACGTGAAGATGGTTGTCACCCTGATCAACCCGGTCGCCATGGACGCCGGCCTGCGCTTCGCCATCCGCGAAGGTGGCCGTACCGTCGGTGCTGGCGTGGTTGCCAACATCCTCGAGTAATCTGCTAGACTCTGCGCCCCGATGTTGCCTGGGTAGGGCATCGGGGCGTATCAAACGGGAAAGTAGGCACAGGATGTGCCTTGTGTTCCCCGGACCAGGAAGGGTCAATGCCATTCAGGCGGCGTCAACAGGAGACTGTTGACAGCTGCCTTGCGTGCCATTATGCTTCTCCGTCTGGGCAGGCCGGTTTCACGGGTCTGCCTATGCATTTGGGGTCTACGGATTGACCTTGTCGGCCTGCGGGAATGCGGGCCGTCTGTATTCAGGGATTTCATGGGGCAAAGCAACCCAGAGGCTTTGTCTGTCGCTCTTTTATCGAAGGAACCTACCGCCATGGCGGACCAAAAGATCCGGATCCGGCTGAAAGCGTTCGATCATCGTCTGATCGACCGTTCGGCCAGCGAGATCGTTGAGACGGCGAAGCGGACCGGCGCGCAAGTGCGTGGCCCGATCCCGCTGCCGACCAAGATCGAGCGTTACACCATCCTCGTCTCCCCGCACGTCGACAAGGACGCGCGTGACCAGTACGAGACCCGCACGCACAAGCGCGTGCTCGATATCGTTGACCCGAATGACAAGACCGTGGACGCGCTGATGAAGCTCGAACTGGCTGCCGGCGTCGACGTTCAGATCAAGCTGACCTGAGGACTACGACCATGACGAAGAAGTATTCGTTGGGCTTCGTGGGCCGCAAGGCTGGCATGAGCCGCGTGTTCACCGAAGATGGCCGTTCCATCCCGGTGACCCTGATCGAAGCAACCCCCAACCGCATCGCGCAGATCAAGACCGTCGAAACTGACGGCTACAGCGCCGTGCAGGTGACCGTCGGTGCGCGTCGCGCTGCCCTGGTCAACAAGCCGGAAGCCGGCCACTTCGCCAAGGCGAAAGTGGAAGCGGGCCGTGGCCTGTGGGAATTCCGCGTTGAAGACGCCCAGCTCGGCGATTTCGCCGTGGGTGGCGAAGTCAAGGCGGACATCTTTGAAGTCGGCCAGATCGTCGACGTCCAGGGTGTCACCAAGGGTAAGGGCTTCCAGGGCACCATCAAGCGCTACAACTTCCGTATGGGTGACGCTACCCACGGCAACTCGCTGTCGCATCGCGCGCCGGGTTCGCTGGGTCAGCGCCAGACGCCCGGCCGCGTGTTCCCGGGTAAGAAGATGTCCGGTCACATGGGCGCCGTGCAGCAGAGCACCCAGAACCTGGAAGTTGTCAAGGTCGACGTCGAACGCGGTCTGATCGCGGTTCGCGGCGCCGTTCCGGGCGCGGCGGGTGGCGACGTGATCGTCCGTCCGGCGAGCAAGGCATAAGGAGAGATGACGATGGAACTCGTTATCACGGGTAGCAATAACAAGGTCTCGGTCTCCGACGCCGTGTTCGGTCGCGATTTCAGCGAAGATCTGGTTCACCAGGTCGTCGTTGCTTACCGCAACGCCGGTCGCGCCGGCACCAAGGCGCAGAAGACTCGCTCCGAAGTGGCAGGTACCACCAAGAAGTCGAAGAAGCAGAAGGGCGGCGGCGCGCGTCATGGCGCACTGACGGCTCCGATCTTCGTCGGCGGCGGTGTCACCTTCGCGGCAAAGCCGCGCAGCTTCGAGCAGAAGGTCAATCGTAAGCAGTACCGTGCCGCCATGTGCGCGATCCTGTCCGAGCTGAACCGTCAGGGCCGTCTGACCATCGTGGAGTCCTTCGATGTCGAAGCGACCAACACGAAGGCTCTGATCGCCAAGCTGGCCGGCCTGGAAGTGGGCAAGCGCCCGCTGATCGTCACTGAAGAAGCCTCCGAGCACCTGTACCTGTCGGCTCGCAACATTCCCTACGTGGAAGTGCGTGACGTCCAGGGCCTGGATCCGGTGTCGCTGGTCGGTGCCGACACGGTCGTCATCACCGCTGACGCGGTCAAGAAGGTCGAGGAGTGGCTGGCATGAACAGCAACGAAAAAATCTTCAGCGTGCTGCTCGCCCCGCGTGTCTCCGAAAAGACCGCGCGCCTGCAGGAACTCTCCAATCAGTACGTCTTCGAAATTTCGAACGAAGCCACCAAGGCCGATGTAAAGGCCGCGGTTGAGCAGCTGTTCGACGTCAAGGTCGAAGCAGTCAACGTGGTCAACGTCAAGGGCAAGAACAAGTCCTTCCGTAACCGTGCTGGCCGCCGCGGCGATTGGCGCAAGGCGTACGTTCGCCTGGCCGACGGCCAGTCGATCGATGTAACGGCCAAGGCCTGAGGTACATCCCATGCCATTGATGAAATTCAAGCCCACTTCTCCCGGTCGCCGTTCGGCCGTGCGCGTGGTTACTCCCGACCTGCACAAGGGCGCTCCGCACGCTCCGCTGGTCGAGTCGCAGAGCCGTTCCGGTGGTCGTAACCACCACGGCCGCATCACCGTGCGTCACGTCGGTGGTGGCCACAAGCAGCACTACCGCCTGATTGACTTCAAGCGCAACAAGCTGGGCATCCCGGCGCGCGTGGAACGCATCGAATACGATCCGAACCGCACCGCGCACATCGCCCTGCTGTGCTACGTCGACGGCGAGCGTCGCTACATCATCGCCCCGAAGGGTCTGAAGGCTGGTGATCAGGTGATCGCTGGTTCGGATGCTCCGATCAAGGCGGGCAACACCCTGCCGCTGCGCAACATCCCGGTCGGTACCACCATCCACTGCATCGAGCTGAAGCCGGGCAAGGGCGCTCAGATTGCTCGCGCTGCAGGTGCTGCCGTGCAGCTGGTTGCTCGTGAAGGCATCTACGCCACCCTGCGCCTGCGCTCGGGTGAGATGCGCAAGGTTCCGGTTGAGTGCTGCGCGACCATCGGCGAAGTCGGCAACGACGAGCACAGCCTGGAAAAGCTGGGCAAGGCCGGTGCCAAGCGCTGGCGCGGCGTCCGCCCGACCGTTCGTGGTGCTGCCATGAACCCGGTTGACCACCCGCACGGTGGTGGTGAGGCGAAGGCCGGCCAGGGTAACCCGCATCCGGTCACCCCGTGGGGTGTTCCGACCAAGGGTTACAAGACGCGCCATAACAAGCGCACTCAGCAGTTCATCGTCCGCGATCGTAGGGGCTAATCGACCATGGCACGTTCACTCAAGAAGGGCCCGTTTGTCGATCACCACCTGGTTGCTAAGGTGGCTGCCGCTGCGGGTAGCAAGCGTCCGATCAAGACCTGGTCGCGTCGTTCGATGATCCTGCCTGACATGGTAGGCGTCACCATTGCCGTGCATAACGGCAAGAACCACATCCCGGTTCTCGTCAACGAGAACATGGTCGGCCACAAGCTCGGCGAATTTGCCATCACCCGGACCTTCAAGGGTCACGGTGGTGACAAGAAGTCGGGCAAGTAAGGAGAGATGACAATGGAAGCGAAAGCCATCCTGCGCACCGCGCGCATCTCCCCGCAGAAGGCACGTCTGGTCGCTGACCAGGTGCGCGGTCTGCCGGCCGAGCGTGCCGTCAACCTGCTGAAGTTCTCGGACAAGAAGGCTGCCCACCTGATCAAGAAGGTGGTGGAGTCGGCTATTGCAAATGCCGAGAACAACCAGGGCGCCGACGTCGACGAGCTGAAGGTTCAGACCATCATGGTAGATGAAGGTCCGACCCTGAAGCGTTTCATGGCGCGGGCGAAAGGCCGCGGTACCCGCATCCTCAAGCGCACCAGCCACATCACTGTGGTTGTGGGCGCCGCCAAGTAAGCGGATAAGGAAAAGACCATGGGTCATAAAGTTCATCCGATTGGTATCCGCCTCGGCATTTCCAAGGACTGGAACTCCAAGTGGTACGCCAACAAGGCCGAGTTCGCTGGTTACCTGGCAGCCGACCTGAAAGTGCGCGAAATGCTGCGCAAGAAGCTGGCGCAGGCCGGCATCAGCAAGATCCTGATCGAGCGTCCGGCAAAGACCGCTCGCGTGACGATCCACACCGCCCGTCCGGGCGTGGTGATCGGCAAGCGCGGTGAGGACATCGAGAAGCTGCGCAAGGAAGTGAGCGAGATGATGGGCGTCCCGGCGCACATCAACGTCACCGAAGTGCGCAAGCCCGAGCTGGACGCACAGCTGGTTGCCGAATCGATCGCGCAGCAGCTGGAGCGTCGCATCATGTTCCGCCGCGCAATGAAGCGCTCGGTCGGCAACGCGATGCGCCTGGGTGCCCTGGGCATCAAGGTCAACGTCGGTGGCCGCCTCAACGGTGCAGAAATCGCCCGTTCGGAGTGGTACCGCGAAGGCCGCGTGCCGCTGCACACGCTGCGTGCCGACATCGACTACGGCTTCGCTGAAGCCAAGACGACCTACGGCATCATCGGCATCAAGGTCTGGATCTACAAGGGCGAGGTCTTCGATTTCTCCCAGGTTGGCCAGGAAAAGCAGGACGACACCCCGTCGCGCAACGATCGTCATGATCGCGGCGACCGCGGTGACCGTCAGCGCCCGGCTCGTGAAGCGAGGTAACGACAATGTTGCAACCCAAGCGAACCAAGTACCGCAAGGTGCACAAGGGCCGTAACGAAGGCCTCAGCTGGAGCGCAAACGCTGTCAGCTTTGGCGAGTACGGCCTGAAGGCAACCGCCCACGGTCAGCTGACCGCGCGTCAGATCGAAGCGGCTCGCCGTTCGATCAGCCGCTACGTGAAGCGCGGCGGCAAGATGTGGATCCGAGTGTTCCCCGACAAGCCCATCACCAAGAAGCCCATCGAAGTTCGAATGGGTTCGGGTAAGGGCAACGTGGAATACTGGGTGGCCCAGATCCAGCCCGGCCGCATGATCTATGAAATCGAGGGTGTTACCGAGGAAGTGGCACGCGAGGCGTTCCGCCTGGCCGCTGCCAAGCTCTCGGTCACCACCACTTTCGTGACCCGGACGGTGCGCTGATGGATATCAAAACTCTCCGTGAAAAGTCGGCTGACGACCTCAAGGCCCACCTGATCGACCTGCGTAAGGAACAGTTCTCTGTCCGTATGCAGCAGGTCACCGGCCAGCTGCCGAAGACACACGACATCCGCCGGGTGCGTCGCGAAATTGCTCGCGTCAAGACCCTGCTCGGCAGCACGAAGTAAGGATGGCCGCTATGAGCGACAATACTGAAAACAAAGCGCTGCGCACGGTCGAAGGCCGTGTCGTCAGCAACAAGATGGACAAGACGGTTACCGTCCTGGTCGAGCGTCAGGTCAAGCACGCACTGTACGGCAAGTACATCAAGCGCTCGACGAAGCTGCACGCCCACGATGCCGACAACGCCTGCAAGGAAGGCGATGTCGTCCGCGTGACCGAGATTGCTCCGATGTCCAAGACCAAGAACTGGCGCGTGGTGGAAGTCATCACGCGTGCGGCTGAATAAGGAGTCTGAATCATGATCCAGATGCAGAGCTACCTTGACGTCGCCGACAATTCTGGTGCCAAGCGAGTGATGTGCTTCAAGGTGCTGGGTGGTTCCAAGCGCCGTTACGCCGGCATCGGCGACATCATCAAGGTCACCGTGAAGGATGCGATTCCGCGCGGCAAGGTCAAGAAGGGTGAAGTGTATGACGCCGTCGTGGTGCGTACCCGCAAGGGTGTGCGTCGCGCCGACGGCTCGCTGATCCGCTTCGACGGCAACGCCGCCGTTCTGCTTAACAACAAGCAGGAGCCGATCGGGACCCGTATCTTCGGGCCGGTGACTCGTGAACTTCGTTCGGAGAAGTTCATGAAGATCGTCTCGCTCGCTCCCGAAGTGCTGTGAGCGACAGGAGATAATCATGGCTAACCGTATCAAGAAGGGCGACCAGGTTGTCGTCAACGCCGGCAAGGACAAGGGTAAGCAGGGCGAAGTCGTCCGCGTCGATGGCGACCGTCTGGTCGTCGCCAACGTGAACATCGTCAAGCGCCACACCAAGCCGAACCCGCAGGCAGGTGTTGCCGGCGGCGTGGTCGAGCGTGAAGCGTCGATCCATATCTCCAACGTGAATGTGCTGAACCCGGCTTCGGGCAAGGGCGAGCGCGTTGGCTTCAAGGTGCTGGAGGATGGACGCAAACTGCGTGTGTTCCGCTCCAGCGGTGAGGCGCTCGACGCCTGAGGAATGAGAAGATGACTTCCCGTCTCGAAAAGTTTTACAAGGAAGAAGTGGTGCCGGCGCTGATGAAGCAGTTCGGTTACACCAATTCCATGCAGGTGCCGAAGCTGGTCAAAGTCACCCTGAACATGGGTGTCGGCGAAGCGGCCACCAACAAGAAGATCCTGGAAAACGCCGTTGGCGACATGACCAAGATCTCGGGCCAGAAGCCGATCGTCACCAAGTCGCGTATCTCGGTGGCATCGTTCAAGATCCGTGATGGTTGGCCGATCGGCTGCAAGACCACGCTGCGTCGCCACAAGATGTACGAGTTCCTGGACCGCCTGATCAACATCTCGCTGCCGCGCGTGCGCGACTTCCGTGGTGTTTCCGGTCGTTCCTTCGACGGTCGCGGCAACTTCAACATGGGTGTGAAGGAACAGATCATCTTCCCGGAAATCGACTTCGACGCTGTCGACGCGATCCGCGGTATGGATATCGCCATCACCACCACTGCGAAGACCGACGCGGAAGCGAAGGCGCTGCTGGCAGCGTTCAAGTTCCCGTTCCGTAACTGATTCGTCGAGGAAACCGAAATGGCAAAGACCTCCATGGTCAACCGCGACATCAAGCGGAAGAAGCTGGCTGAAAAGTTCGCTGTCAAGCGTGCTGCTCTGAAGAAGATCGTGTCCTCCCCGGATGCGAGCTACGAAGAGAAGATCGAGGCCGCCACCAAGTTGTCGAAGCTGCCGCGCGATTCGTCGCCGAGCCGCCATCGCAACCGTTGCGAACTGTCTGGCCGCCCGCGTGGCGTGTACAGCAAGTTCGGCCTGGGTCGCAACAAGCTGCGTGAAGCCACCATGCGTGGCGACGTTCCGGGCCTGCGCAAGGCCAGCTGGTAACCCCAGCCGGTCCTGCCAGCGAGGGCTCCCCCCGGGGGGGCTTCGCAGCCGGGGAGGGGAGACGTTCAGCTTTCCCTGTGCAAAAAACCGAAGAGCCCGACGCAAGTCGGGCTCTTTTGGCGTATACTCCCGCGTCTTGCTCTGCGCAACGCGTAGGGGTAGGGGGCCTGGCCCGTTTCCAGGAGACAACAGATTTTCGCGAAAGCGGATATCGGTGCACTCAAAGGTACTCATATGAGCATGACTGATCCCATCGCCGACCTGCTGGTCCGCATCAAGAATGCGGCAGCGGTTGGCAAGCAGACGGTGAAAGCCCCGTCGTCCAAGATCAAGGTTGCGATCGCCCAGGTCCTGAAGGACGAGGGTTACATCGCCGACCTGCGCGTGACCGCGCTCGAGAACAACAAGTCCGAGCTGGAAATCGTGCTGAAGTATTTCGAAGGCAAGCCGGTCATCGCGACCCTGAAGCGCTTCTCGCGTTCGGGCCTGCGCCAGTACCGCGGCAAGAGCGAACTGCCGAAGGTCATGAACGGCCTGGGCATTTCCATCATTTCCACTTCCAAGGGCATCATGACTGATGCGCAGGCGCGCCAGTTGGGCGTCGGCGGCGAAGTCCTGTGCTTCGTGGCCTAAGGCGAAAGGAGTAGACCATGTCCCGTGTAGCCAAGAAGCCGATCGACCTGGGTAAGGTTGAACTGAACGTCCAGAACGACAACGTCATCGCCAAGGGCCCGAAGGGCACCCTGTCGCTGGCCAAGCCGGCTGGCATCAACATCAATGTCGAAAACGGCGTTGCCACCCTGAGCACCGACAACGTGGAGCTGATCCCGCTGACCGGTACCGTCCGCGCCATCCTGTCCAACATGGTCAAGGGTGTTTCCGAAGGCTTCGAGCGCAAGCTTGAGCTGGTCGGCGTGGGTTACCGTGCCGCGATGCAGGGCAAGGACCTCAGCCTGTCGCTGGGTTACTCGCACCCGATCGTGTTCGTGGCGCCGGAAGGCATCACCATCACCACCCCGACCCAGACTGAAATCCTGGTGCAGGGCGCTGACAAGCAGGCCGTCGGTGAAGCTGCCGCCAAGATCCGTGCGTTCCGCAAGCCGGAGCCGTACAAGGGCAAGGGCGTGAAGTACTCCGACGAAGTCATCATTCGCAAGGAAGCCAAGAAGGCCTAATTAGGACCTTCCGCTTTCCAGGGAAAAAGATCATGAACAAGAACATCGCCCGCCTGCGTCGCGCCAAGTCGACCCGTGCCCACATCCGTGTGCTCGGTGTGGCCCGCCTGTCGGTGCTGCGCACCGGCCAGCACCTGTATGCACAGGTCTTCACCGCTGACGGCTCGAAGGTGCTGGCTGCCGCCAACACCACCCAGGCCGACATCAAGGAAGGCCTGAAGAACGGCAAGAACGCCGATGCCGCCGCCAAGGTTGGCCGCATCGTCGCTGAGCGTGCCAAGGCCGCCGGCGTCGAGAAGGTTGCCTTCGATCGTTCGGGTTACCGTTACCACGGCCGCATCAAGGCCCTGGCTGACGCTGCCCGCGAAGCCGGCCTGCAGTTCTAAGGGATCAGGGCAGGGGACTCCGGTCCCCATGCCCGCCTGCTCGCCAGCCTGAGTGAGGCTGGGCGGCGCCGTTCTTCTGCAGCGGCCCACCGCAACAACGCACCACTCCACAACCATAAGCGGCCTCGAGCCGTACATAACCCAACAACCAAGGAATAAACATGGCAGAAGAACGTCAGCAGCGGGGTCGCGATCGCGACCGTAACCGCGAAGAGAAAGTCGATGACGGCATGATCGAAAAGCTGGTCGCGGTCAATCGCGTCAGCAAGACCGTCAAGGGTGGCCGTCAGTTCACCTTCACCGCCCTGACTGTTGTCGGCGACGGCGAAGGCAAGGTCGGTTTCGGTTATGGCAAGGCACGCGAAGTGCCGGTCGCCATCCAGAAGTCGATGGAGCAGGCTCGCAAGAACCAGGTCACCGTCGATCTGAACAACGGCACCCTGTGGCACACCATCAAGGATGGTCACGGCGCAGCGCGCGTGTTCATGCAGCCGGCTTCCGAAGGTACCGGCGTCATTGCCGGTGGTGCCATGCGCGCCGTGCTGGAAGCAGTTGGCGTGAAGAACGTGCTGGCCAAGGCCACCGGTTCGCGCAACCCGATCAACCTGGTGCGTGCCACCGTGAAGGGCCTGACTGCAGCGCAGTCGCCGGCTCGCATCGCGGCCAAGCGCGGCAAGAAGGTGGAGGATCTCAACCATGGCTAATGAAACCAACAAGACCGTCAAGGTCCGTCTGGTTCGCGGCCTGCGTGGTGCCCAGGCGCGTCATCGCCTGTCGGTGCGTGCGCTGGGTCTGGGCAAGCTCAACGATGTGCGTGAACTGAAGGACAGCCCGCAGGTTCGCGGTCTGATCAACAAGGTCCACTACCTCGTCAAGGTTGAGGAATAATCCAATGACCATGCATCTGAATGAATTGAGCCCGGCACCGGGCGCTCGTAAAGAGCGTACCCGCGTCGGTCGCGGTATCGGCTCCGGCCTGGGCAAGACCTGCGGCCGCGGCCACAAGGGTTCGTTTGCCCGTAAGGGTGGCGGCAAGATCAAGGCTGGCTTCGAAGGCGGCCAGACCCCCATGCAGCGTCGTCTGCCGAAGATCGGCTTCCGTTCGCCGATCGCCAAGGACACCGCTGAAGTGCTGCTGTACCAGCTGGACAAGCTGCCGGCCGGCGAGATCGACTTCGCTGTCCTGCGTGCTGCCAAGCTGGTCCCGAGCACTGCCAAGAAGGCCAAGGTCGTCGTCAAGGGCGAAGTGACCAAGGCGTTCACCCTGAAGGGTGTTGCTGCCACGGCCGGTGCCAAGGCTGCGATCGAAGCTGCCGGCGGCAGCGTAACGGAGTAAGAGAATCATGGCGCAAGCTGGCATCGGTAACCTCGCGGGCGGAATGGGCAAGTTCACTGAACTTCGCCAACGTTTGCTGTTCGTCGTCGGGGCTTTGATCGTCTATCGCATCGGCTGCTACGTGCCGGTGCCGGGCGTCAATCCCGATGCCATGCTTGCCATGATGCAACAGCAGGGCGGCGGCATCGTGGACATGTTCAACATGTTCTCGGGCGGCGCCCTGCACCGTTTCAGCATTTTCGCGCTGAACGTGATGCCGTACATCTCGGCATCGATCGTGATGCAGCTGGCTGTGCACATCTTCCCCGCCTTGAAGGCGATGCAGAAGGAAGGTGAGTCCGGCCGCCGCAAGATCACCCAGTATTCGCGCATCGGCGCTGTGCTGCTCGCAGTGGTGCAGGGCGGTTCGATCGCGCTGGCGCTGCAGGGCCAGGTGTCGCCGACCGGTGCACCGGTCGTGTACATGCCGGGCATGGGCTTCGTGCTCACTGCCGTGGTCGCACTGACCGCCGGCACCATGTTCCTGATGTGGGTTGGTGAGCAGGTGACCGAGCGCGGCATCGGCAACGGCGTCTCGCTGATCATCTTCGCCGGTATCGTGGCGGGCCTGCCGGGTGCGGTCATCCACACCTTCGACGCCTACCGCGACGGCAACATCCAGTTCATCCAGCTGCTGCTGATCGCCATCGTCGTGCTCGCCTTCACCTTCTTCGTGGTGTTCGTCGAACGTGGTCAGCGCCGGATCACGGTGAACTACGCGCGCCGCCAGGGCGGTCGCAACGCGTACATGAACCAGACCTCGTTCCTGCCGCTGAAGCTGAACATGGCCGGCGTCATCCCGGCGATCTTCGCCTCGAGCCTGCTGGCCTTCCCGGCCACCCTGGCGATGTGGTCCGGCCAAGCTGCCAACCAGAGCACCTTTGGCCAGACCCTGCAGAAGGTCGCCAATGCCCTGGGTCCGGGCGAGCCGCTGCACATGATCGTGTTCGCTGCGCTGATCACCGGTTTCGCGTTCTTCTATACTGCGCTGGTGTTCAACTCGCAGGAAACCGCCGACAACCTGAAGAAGTCGGGCGCGCTGATTCCGGGTATCCGTCCGGGCAAGGCCACCGCCGACTACATCGACGGCGTGCTGACCCGACTGACTGCTGCCGGTTCGGCTTACCTGGTGATCGTCTGCCTGCTGCCGGAACTGATGCGCACGCAGCTGAACGCCTCGTTCTATTTCGGCGGTACTTCGCTGTTGATCGTGGTGGTGGTGGTGATGGACTTCATCGCCCAGGTGCAGGCGCACCTGATGTCCCACCAGTACGAGAGCCTGCTGAAGAAGGCCAACCTGAAGGGCGGCAACCGCGGCGGTTTTGCTCGCGGCTGATTAGCCTGTTATACTTTCGTCTTCCTGACGTGATGGTCCTCCGCTTCGCGGACTCTGGCCACACAAACGAAGGGCGGCCCCCGCAGCGGTTCCGGGTGGGGGTGTGATGAGGTGGTCCCGCGCTGGAGTAGCGCGGGCGGCCCGGGAGGCAACTCCAGGTCCAACCCCATCCGGCGCCGGAGCCTGGGCACACTCCCCGGGCCGGGTTCATGAAACCTCTGGTTTCACGGGCTTCCAAGTAAACCGGAACCTTGTTAGTATCACTGGTTCACTTTTTTGATCCATCCTGCCGGATCGGCGTGCCTCGAGCGCGCTGTCGGCCATCACTCAGCTGGAGAACCGCGTCATGGCGCGTATTGCAGGCGTCAACCTGCCAGCCCAGAAGCATGTCTGGGTCGGGTTGCAAAGCATTTACGGCATCGGCCGTACCCGTTCGAAGAAGGTCTGCGAAGTCGCAGGCGTCACTTCGACCACCAAGATCCGCGATCTGTCGGAGCCGGAAATCGAGCGCCTGCGCGCCGAAGTCGGCAAGTACATCGTGGAAGGCGATCTGCGCCGTGAAATCGGTATCGCGATCAAGCGCCTGATGGACCTGGGCTGCTACCGCGGCCTGCGTCACCGTCGCGGTCTGCCGCTGCGTGGCCAGCGCACCCGTACCAACGCCCGCACCCGCAAGGGCCCGCGCAAGGCGATCAGGAAGTAAGGGACATATAAATGGCTAAGCCTGCTGCTAAGACCAAGAAGAAGATCAAGCGCGTCGTCACCGACGGCGTTGCCCACGTCCACGCTTCGTTCAACAACACCATCGTGACCATCACCGACCGTCAGGGCAACGCTCTGTCGTGGGCGACCTCCGGTGGCGCTGGCTTCCGCGGTTCGCGCAAGTCGACCCCGTTCGCAGCCCAGGTGGCTGCCGAAAAGGCCGGTCGTGCTGCGCTGGACTACGGCGTGAAGTCGCTGGAAGTCCGCATCAAGGGTCCGGGTCCGGGCCGTGAGTCGGCCGTGCGTTCGTTGAACAACGTCGGCTACAAGATCACCAACATCATCGACGTGACGCCTATCCCGCACAACGGGTGCCGTCCGCCGAAGAAGCGTCGCGTCTAAAGGGAGCGATAAGAAATGGCTCGTTATATCGGTCCTACCTGTAAGCTCGCCCGTCGCGAAGGCGCCGACCTGTCCCTGAAGAGCCCGGCGCGTGCGCTGGACTCCAAGTGCAAGTTGGAGCAGAAGCCCGGCCAGCATGGCGCCACTGCCCGCAAGGGCAAGCTGTCCGACTACGCTACCCAGCTGCGTGAAAAGCAGAAGGTCAAGCGTATCTACGGTCTGCTGGAGCGTCAGTTCCGCAACTACTACAAGAAGGCCTCGACCAAGAAGGGCAACACCGGCGAGAACCTCCTGCAGCTGCTGGAAACCCGCCTGGACAACGTTGTCTACCGCATGGGCTTCGCCGTGACCCGTCCGGCTGCCCGTCAGCTGGTGTCGCACCGCGGCGTCACCGTGAATGGCAAGTCGGTCAACCTGGCCTCGTACCAGGTCAAGGCTGGCGACGCCATCGCCCTGTCTGAAAAGGCTGCCAAGCAGCTGCGCGTCCAGGAAGCCCTGACCGTCGCCGCCCAGCATGACCTGAGCCCGTCGTGGGTTGAAGTGGATTCCGGCAAGTTCTCCGGCATCTTCAAGGCTGTTCCGGATCGTTCGGATCTGCCTGCGGACATCAACGAAGCGCTGATCGTCGAGCTGTATTCGAAGTAATTCACATTGGAGAGCCCCCGGCGACGGCCGGGGGTTCACTAGGAGAACCCGCAACATGACGGTTACCGCCAACCAGGTTCTGCGTCCTCGCGGTCCGCAGATCGAACGCATTACCGACACCCGTGCAAAGGTCGTTATCGAACCTTTGGAGCGGGGTTACGGGCATACGCTGGGTAATGCCCTGCGTCGCGTGCTGCTGTCGTCCATCCCGGGCTTCGCCATCACGGAAGTCGAAATCGACGGCGTGTTGCATGAGTACACCACGGTCGAAGGTCTGCAGGAGGACGTGCTGGAAGTCCTGCTGAACCTGAAGGACGTGGCCATCCGTATGCACTCCGGCGACAACGCGACTCTGTCCCTGTCCAAGCAGGGTCCGGGCGTTGTCACCGCTGCCGACATCAAGGTCGACCACAATGTGGAGATCTTGAACGGCGACCACGTGATCTGCCACCTGACCAAGGACACGGCAGTGAACATGCGTCTGAAGATCGAGCGTGGTTTCGGCTATCAGCCGGCAGCTGCGCGTCGTCGTCCGGACGAAGAAACCCGTGCCATCGGCCGTCTGGTCCTGGATGCCTCGTTCTCGCCGGTCCGCCGTGTCGCCTATGCCGTGGAAGCGGCTCGTGTCGAACAGCGCACCGACCTGGACAAGCTGGTCATCGATATCGAGACCAACGGCACCATCGACGCCGAAGAAGCAGTGCGTACCGCTGCCGACATCCTCAGCGATCAGCTGTCGGTGTTCGGTGACTTCACCCATCGCGACCGCGGTGCGGCGAAGCCGGCCAACAACGGCGTGGATCCGGTGCTGCTGCGCCCGATCGACGATCTGGAACTGACCGTGCGTTCGGCCAACTGCCTCAAGGCCGAGAGCATCTACTACATCGGCGATCTGATCCAGAAGACCGAAGTCGAGCTGCTGAAGACCCCGAACCTGGGTAAGAAGTCGCTCACCGAGATCAAGGAAGTGCTGGCCCAGCGTGGCCTGTCGCTCGGCATGAAGCTGGAGAACTGGCCGCCGGCCGGCGTCGCCAGCCACGGCATGCTGGGCTGATACCGCCTTTCTGCAAGACCGCATGGCCCCGTCGGCAACGACGGGGCCATTGCACCAAGGCAATACCGCCACGACGAACGAAGGTTCGCGGGCAGGTCGTCCAGGACGGATGGCCAGGACCAACCGCAGTCCGAGCAGCAGCGCCAGGAAGGCGACAACGATCCGCAAAGCCACATCATTAACCAAGGAATATCACCATGCGTCACCAGAAATCCGGCCGTAAGTTCAGCCGTACCAGCGCCCACCGCGAAGCGATGTTCAAGAACATGGCTGCCTCGCTGTTCAAGCACGAGCTGATCAAGACCACCCTGCCGAAGGCCAAGGAACTGCGCCGCGTCGCCGAGCCGCTGATCACCCTGGCCAAGGTCGACTCCGTCGCCAATCGTCGTCTGGCCTTTGCCCGCCTGCGCGACAACGAAGCCGTCGGCAACCTGTTCACCATCCTGGGCCCGCGCTACGCGAACCGTCCGGGCGGTTACCTGCGCCTGCTGAAGTGCGGCTTCCGCGCCGGCGACAACGCGCCGATGGCCTACGTTGAGCTGGTTGACCGTCCGGTCGTGGCTGAAGCCGTCGAAGAGTAATCGACGCGCGACACCCGTCATTCGGCGAAGAACCCGGCCTCGTGCCGGGTTTTTCCGTTTCTGGGCGACGGATGGAGATCCACGCCGGGCGTGGATGATCCCGCATGTTGCGGCGCGCGCGCCGGCGTGTTCCGACGGGCGCGACGTTGTGGCGGTTCGAACGGCGCGCACTCTCGGTTACGCTTGCGGTCCGTACTACACGAGCGTTGCCGATGAATCCTCTGCGCTGGCCTTTCCGCGCCCAGTTCCTGTTGGGCTTCCTGATCTGCGCGGGCCTGCTGGGCTACGCGATTTTCCTGCAGCTGAAGATGGGGCTGGAACCGTGTCCGCTGTGCATCTTCCAGCGCCTGGCGTTCGCGGCCCTGGGCCTGCTGTTCCTGATCGGCGCCCTGCATGGGCCGTCCAACCGTCCGGGGCGGGCGACCTACGGCATCCTCGCTTTCATCGCTGCCGCCGTGGGCGTGGGCATCGCCGCGCGCCATGTCTACGTGCAGATGCTGCCGCCGGAAATGGGGGCGACCTGTGGCCCGCCGCTGGCCTTCCTGCGCGAGACCATGGGGCCGCTGGAAGTGTTCCGTACCGTGCTGACCGGCACCGGCAACTGCGGCAACATCGACTGGACGTTCCTTGGCCTGACCATGCCGATGTGGTCGGGGGTCTGGTTCGTGCTGCTGGCCCTGTGGGCGCTGGTGGTGTCGCTGCGCAAGGTCAAGCACTGAGCCAGTCCGGAGCCACGCATGGCGTGGCTCTACTGTTTTCCGGTAGTGCCGGCCGCTGGCCGGCAGTCGGTGGTACCTCAGAAGTCCTGCTGCAGGCTCAGATAGGCGCCGCGACGTGGTCCCCATTGCGGTGCGAACACGCCGATGCCGCCGCCATCGCGCAGCTGGTAGCTGCGATCCAGCGCGTTGATCACCGCCAGTTGCACATGCAGCGGATGACCGCTGTCGGCGTTGAAGTCATGCGCGGCGCTGAGATCGACCTGCAGGTACGACGGCAGTTCGCCGCCATTGGGCACGCCCTCGATGTCCGAGCGCAGGCCGCTGCCGTACACGTAGTTCGCACCGACCCGATTGTGGCCAGCGAACGCATAGCTGACGCCGCCGGAAGACGTCAGCTTCTGGTCGTGGTCCAGATGGATCCAGTTCTGTTGCACGTAGGCCAGTGCATCCGGATCGAGGTTGTACTGGCTGGTGATGACCTGGGTGCCCATGGCCTTGTTGTAGGCCGCGTTGAAGTACGCGCTGATCGGCCCGTTGCTGTAGTCGGCGCTGAACTCCAGACCATGGATGTGGCCGCGGCGATAGTTGAAGGTGGAATAGATGTAGGCGGCGCCGAACTGGCCTTCGTCCTGCAGGCGGTGCACGCGTCGGTCGTAGGCATCCAGGCCGAGGGTGAGGTGGTCGCCGACCTGCTGTGACACGCCGATATCGTAGTAGTCACTGCGCTCGGACAACGGCGTGTTGCTGCCATCGGCGGGTTGCTGGTTGCTGGTGCCATCGAACAGGGCAAGATCGCTGCCGGCAACCAGTTCGCTGGCGGGCGGGGTGAAGTAGCGCGAATAGCCGGCGTGCACGGTGGTGCTGTCGCTGGCGTTCCAGACCACACCCAGGCGTGGGCTGAGCTGGCCCTCGGTGTGATCGAAGGCCTTGAAGCGGTCGCCGCGCAGGCCGTAATTGACGGTCCAGTCATCGCCGATGCGCCACTCGTCCTGCACGTACAAGGCTGCGGTGCTGGCGTGGAAGGCATTGCGGTCCGGGATCAGCTGCGGCGTGGTGCTCGTCTGCCGCCCATCGGCGTCGACCGGGAAGACCCAGCTGCTGTTGTTGGCGGCGGCGTGTTCGTAGTTGCCATACAAGCCATAACGCAGGGTGTGGTTGTCGCCCAGGGGGGTGGAGAAATCGGCCTGCAGGGTGTTGGCGCGGTTGCTGCGCCGGACCTGCGAGGCGACGCCGCTGAACACCAGGTCGCCCACGACGTCCGGGTTGAAGGCCACATCGCTGTAGCGCTGGCCGGCCGAGAGCTGGTACGCGGTCTGGCCGAGCGTGCCCTGCAGCACCAGCATGCCGAAGCGGGTGGCCTCGCGCTGGGTTTCGTCCAGCAGGCTGGAATCGAAGGTGGTGGTGTCCAGGTAGCCGAACTGCGGGGCCTGCCCCGGGTTGACCGGGATCTGGAAGCGGTTGTTGGCAAAGCCGGCGAACACGCTCAGGCGGGTGCTGTCGTTGACCAGATAGGTCAGGTCGGCAAAAGCCTTCCCCTGGTGGGTGTCGTCATGCAGCGGCCTGCGTGCGCTGGTGGGGTTCTCCAGCCCGACCTCGTTCTGGTCGTAGTTGCCGGTCAGGAACCAGCTCCAGCGGCCCTGGTTGCCCCACCAGGAGGCGTTCGGGTTGACCTTGCCGAACGAACCGGCGGTGATGCCAGCGCTGCCGCCGTTGCCCAGCTCGGCGCCACTGCGGGTGGTGATATCGACCACCGCGGCGGTGCGTTCACCGAACTGCGCCGGCAGCGCACCATCCATCAGGCGGATGCTCTTGATGGTGCGGGCATCCAGGGTCTGGCCGAAGCCGGAGATCGATTCGGGCAGCAGTACGCCGTTGATGCGGTACTGCAGGTTGGCGTGGTCGCCGCGCACGTGCACGCCGCCGTAGGAGTCCTGGACCACGCCCGGGGCCTGCAGCAGCACCTGGCTGAGCGGGGCAGAGGCGCCCAGCGGCTGCTTCTGGATGTCCTCGGCGGTGATCTGGTACTGGCTGCTGCCGATGTCCGGTGACAGGGCGTTGCGGGCCTGGTCGAGCTGAGCACTGACGGTGACTACGTCGAGGTCCTTGACCGCAGCCGCGCTGCCATCAGTGTCTGCGGCAAGCACGGGTTGGCTGGTGAGGATCAGGGCGAAGGTGATGGCGGTGGTGAGCAGGGAGGGCTTCATGGGAAATGGGCAGGGAAGGGGGGAGGGGGGCCGGTCCATGAGGGAGTGTTACTCCGTAACAACTGCGTACCGATCATGCGCTTGTCCGGCGATGGCGACCATGCCGTTTCTGGCCGATCACACGGCCCCTTTCCACACCGTTCAGGCAGTCATGACCGGCCCAGCCCTTTGCGCCAGCGGCTGGCTCTGCGACCATGACCGCCCCCCACCCCCGGATGTCCGTGATGAGCCTGTCCGCCGTTCCGCCCGCCCCCGATCCTGCCGCCATCGCTGCTGGCGCCGCCTGGTCACCGGAGAGCTGGCGGGGCAAGACCGCGCTGCAGATGCCGACCTATCCCGATCCGGTGGCACTGGATGCCGCGCTGCACGAGCTGAAGCGGCTGCCGCCGCTGGTGACCTCGTGGGAGATCCTGGCGCTGAAGCAGCAGTTGGCCGACGCCCAGGAAGGCAAGCGTTTCCTGTTGCAGGGCGGCGACTGCGCGGAGAATTTCAGCGACTGCGAATCGGGCACTATCTCCAACCGGTTGAAGGTGCTGCTGCAGATGAGCCTGGTGCTGGTGCACGGCCTGCGCCAGCCGGTGATCCGCGTCGGCCGTTTCGCCGGCCAGTACGCCAAGCCGCGCTCGGCCGATACCGAGACCCGCGACGGCGTGACCCTGCCCAGCTACCGCGGCGATGTGATCAATGCGCCGGCCTTCACCGAGGCGGCGCGTCTGCCCGACCCGAAGCGGATGCTGCAGGCCCACGCGCATTCGGCGATGACGATGAACTTCGTGCGGGCGCTGATCGATGGCGGCTTCGCCGATCTGCACCATCCCGAATACTGGAACCTGGAATGGGTTAGCCATTCGCCGTTGGCCGCCGAGTACCAGAAGATGGTGGCCTCGATCGGTGATGCCGTGCACTTCATGGAGACCCTGGCCGGGGCCCGCGTGCACAACCTCAACCGCATCGATTTCTACACCTCGCATGAAGCGCTGCTGCTGCCCTACGAGCAGGCGCTGACCCGGCAGGTGCCGCGCCAGCAGGGCTGGTTGAACCTGAGCACGCACTATCCGTGGATCGGCATGCGTACCGCCGCGCTGGATGGCGCGCACGTGGAGTACCTGCGCGGCGTGCGCAATCCGATCGCGATCAAGGTGGGGCCGTCGGTGACGCCGGACCAGTTGCTGCGCCTGATCGATGTGCTCAACCCGGATGACGAGCCGGGCCGCCTGAGCTTCATTCACCGCATGGGCGCGGCGCAGATCGCGCAGAAGCTGCCGCCGTTGCTGGATGCGGTCAAGCGCGATGGTCGTCGCGTGCTGTGGGTGTGCGATGCGATGCATGGCAATACCGAAAGCACCGCCAACGGCTTCAAGACGCGGCGCTTCGACAACGTGCGCGGCGAGGTCGAGATGTCCTTCGACCTGCACGCGGCCGCAGGCACCCGCCTGGGCGGCGTGCATCTGGAGCTGACCGGTGAGGATGTGACCGAATGCACCGGCGGTGCGCGCGAACTGACCGAACGTGACCTGGAACGCGCCTATCGTTCGACCGTCGACCCGCGATTGAACTACGAGCAGTCGTTGGAGATCGCGATGGCGATCGTGCGCAAGCAGGAGCAAGTGCGGTAAGTGTGTTTCGGCAGGGCTGCGCCCTGCACCTGCAGAGGCCACTGCCAGAGCAACAGCAAGAGCGGCATTCCGTGGTTGGCGGGGCGGTGTCGGAGTGCGGGGACGCCGCAAGTACGTCCCTGTAGGCTTGGCAGCCGCATCCATGCGGCTGACACCCCGCACTCCGACACCGCCCCGCCTCTGACAGATTTCCGGTGGCGGTTGGCC